>CAJCIQ010000135.1 GCA_903970475.1 Beijerinckiaceae bacterium | reverse complement strand
TACTGGAAAACAGGAAAGCAGACCTCATTATTCTAACAAACCGCTGTATACCGGTCGGTACGTACAGTGGTGTGAGAGGCGCACCGTGAGCCCATGGCTCACGGCCGCCTACTCGATTTTTTACAAAGATTTGTAACTATTTATTTGGTTAAATTCATTTTTACCGGGATTTTTGGTAAAATCATTAACTTTGCCCTCCTTTATGAAGCGCATTTGTCTATTGTTGGTATTACCCGTTGTTTTGTTGGCTGGCTGTTCTGAGTTCTCCAGGGTACAGAAAAGCAATGACTACGAATATAAGTTGCGCATGGCTGAGCAGTATTTCGTGAAAAAGAAATACCAATACGCCCAGCAATTGTTTGAGGAGTTGCTACCCATCTACAAGGGTACGGATAAGGCAGAAAACATGCTCTATAAGTATGCGTACTGCGCTTATTACCAGGCAGACTATCAAAGTGCTGAAGGCATCTTTAAGCAGTTCATTGAGTCTTTTCCTAAAAGCGACAACGTAGAGGAAGTGGACTTCATGAGGGCATATTGCTTTTATAAGGAGTCGCCAAAAGTGGAGCTGGACCAGTCCAATACCCTCAAAGCGATGGGAGCGATGCAGCAGTTTATCAACATGCATCAAAACTCGCCCAGGTCAAAGGAAGCCAGTCAGATCATTGATATATGCAGGACCAAACTGGAAGAAAAAGAATACCAGGCGGCCCAGTTGTACTTTAATATTGGTCAGTTCCATGCTGCCGGCATTTACTTTGCCCAGGTGCTGGATGACTACCCGGATTCACAGAAAGGCGATTTTTATAAGCTGATGGTCATCAAATCTTATTTTGAGTTTGCGAAAATCAGCGTAGAATGGAGGCAAAAGGAGCGTTTTGAAAAAGTGGAAACAGAATACAGGGATTTTGTAGACCGTTTCCCGGAAAGTAAGCTGATGGCAGAAGCCAAAAAGCTCAATTCATTAACCGAAAATCAACTAAAAGCCCTAAAAAATGAGCAAGATAAGGCGGCAGCTGGGAGTTAATACCCCTAATACTGCGGAAACCCGGAATGTGGTAGATATCAAAAACAAAACAGGTAACCTGTATGAATCTATCGCTATCATAGCCAAGAGGGCTAATCAAATCAATATAGCCATCAAAGAGGAGCTCCACAGCAAACTGGAGGAATTCGCTTCTCATACCGATAGCCTGGAGGAAATCCATGAGAATAAGGAGCAGATCGAAATCTCCAAGGCTTACGAGCGTATGCCCAATCCCGCGCTGATGGCTACCCAGGAATTCTTTGACAACAAGGTTTACTTCCGTAAAAACGATAACGACCTGTTTAGCTAAACAACAGGTATCACTGAATCTGCGCCGTAGGATTATTTAGAAATAATAACCTACGGCGCAGACACGTTTTAGGAAGTCCCAGGTCCATATACCCCATAGCTTATGACCTTAGATGGAAAAAAAATTTTACTAGGCATTACGGGAAGCATAGCGGCTTATAAGACAGTCGGCCTGGTCAGGCTATTGATCAAGGCCGGGGCTGAGGTCAGGGTTATTATGACGCCTGGCGCCAAAGATTTTGTCGCTCCTTTAAGTCTAAGTACGATGTCCAAAGGAGAGGTCCTTTTCGATTTGTTCGATGAGCGCTCCTGGGCCAATCACGTCATGTTGGGCCGATGGGCCGATCTGATGGTCATTGCGCCCCTGAGCTGCAATACTTTAGCTAAAATGTCCCAGGGCCTATGCGATAACCTACTTATGGCGGTTTACCTGTCCGCTACCTGTCCTGTGGTGGTGGCCCCGGCCATGGATGAGGACATGTGGCATCACCCGGCCACTCAAGCCAACCTGGGTAAACTACAGTCCTACGGTAATAGACTGATCCCCGTTGAAAGGGGGGAATTGGCAAGCGGGTTGATCGGTGAGGGAAGGATGGCGGAACCAGGAACGATCGTGGACTGGGTAACTGACTTTTTTAAAAACAAGTCCCAGTTTAGCGGAAAGAAGGTATTAATTACTGCCGGGCCTACCCATGAACCCATTGATCCGGTAAGGTATATTTCCAATGCCTCTTCGGGAAAGATGGGTATTGCACTGGCCAAAGCGTTTGTCCAAAGAGGCGCTTTGGTCAATTTGATACTGGGGCCAATTTCCATTCAGCCTGACTTGCAAGGCATTACAGTTAGTAAGGTACAGACAGCAGCCGAAATGTATGAAGCCTGTATGGGGCTTTGGGAAGGTATGGATATTGGCGTGATGGCAGCAGCCGTGGCGGATTATACACCAGTAACCGTCTCCGGGGAAAAGATCAAAAAGCAGAATGGACAGTGGGATCTGGAATTAACCAAGACCCAGGACATATTGCTGGAATTAGGTAAAAGGAAAAACACATCCCAATTTCTGGTAGGATTTGCGCTGGAAACAAACAATGAAAGGGAATATGCCCTGGGCAAACTGGCGGCTAAAAATGCTGACCTTATTGTACTGAATAGCTTGGGAGACCAGGGTGCGGGGTTTGGATATGACACCAACAAAATCACTATTTTTGATAAGCAGGGTAAGGAGCACTTGTTCGGTCTGCGTTCCAAAGACCGGGTAGCTGCTGACATCATTGATACCATTGCACATACCTTAGATCTCCCTAAAAGTCTTAAAGGATGAGCTTGAAAACAGGAATCATTTGGCTGGCCTTGGTGCTATTGAGCACGCCCATTATGGCCCAGGAATTACAGGCCAGGGTTTCCGTATCCGGGGCAAGGATGCCGACCACAGTTGACCGCCGGGTATTTACCAACCTACAGGCGGCGTTAACCGATTTCCTCAACAACAGGCGCTGGACCTCAGATACCTATAAGCCATCGGAGAAGATTGTATGTGCTTTTCTGTTGAATCTGACCTCCCTGACGGATATCGATACCTATTCAGCATCCCTGGTGATCCAGGTTGCCAGGCCCATCTATGGCACGGCCTACAATTCCCCCCTGATCAATTTCCAGGATCAGGACGTCCAATTCAAATATGTACTGTTTTCTCCTTTATTATTTGACGACAACAGGGTGCAGGGAACAGATCCATTGGTGGCCAACCTGACAGCCCTTTTCGCTTATTATGCCTACATGATCATAGGTTTCGATGATGAATCCTTTTCCTTAAAAGGAGGGGATACTTATTTTCAAAAAGCATGGAACGTGGTTAATAATGCGCCTGAAGGGAATGGGATAAAAGGCTGGGCTGCATTTGATGGAAATATCAACCGCTATTGGTTGGCTGAAAATCTCCAGAACTCCAGGTATTCCTTATACAGTGATGCCTATTATCAATACTACAGGCAAGGTCTGGATCAGATCATGAGTGATGAAGAAAAAGCCAGGACCTCTGTATTGACGGCGCTTGCTGACCTGGATAATATCAATCAGGAATCCCCCAATACGATGATACGTCAGTTTTTCTTTGAGGGAAAGTCCAACGAATTGGGCAATCTGTTTGCCAAAGCTAATCCCCAGGACAAAGCCAGGGCCCTGGACTTATTGACCAGGTTAGACATTACCAACATCAACAAGTATAAACAACAACTCAAGTGAAACAGTGTGTTTGGGTAGCCTTCTGCCTGGTTATGCTCTCTGGCCTGGGCTGCCGCCAGCGTGGGGAAAAGTATGGTAGTGTCCTCTTATCCGCAGATACCATGAAATCGGTATTGTTGGATGTATTAAAGGCTAATGCTTATAACGATACCCGTAGATTCAAAGATTCTAATTATCTCCATGATACGGCATATGCCGCTTTGTACGAATCCATATTTGTCTCGCACCATATTACACGGGAGCAGTTTTATGATAGTTATGACTATTATGTAGCCAGGCCTGATGAGTTTAGGGCATTGATCGATTCCATGGCGGGCAAAGCCAGCAGGGATATGGCCACGCAAGGTATGGGCGCAGCAAATCCTCGTCCCAATGGGGCTGTGGTTCGTCCAGGGATACCAGCGGTAGGCCCGGGGTTTAACCATTTTTCCCCTGGTGGCCCCGCTGGGCATCCTCCGATACCACCTGGCGGTCATCTACTGAATCAACCCGGTGGGCATCCTCCGTATCCGCCTGGCAGACAAGTTGGGCCTGATGGCGTCTCCTGCCTTCCAATGGGCGTCCTCTACCGCCAAATGGGCGTTCAGGACAGGCTCCCCAGAATAGAAGACCACAGCCACCGTCTCCAGGTACCCCGCCAACCAGTCAACCGCCAGGACATTCGGACTCCTAACCTAAAGGAATAATAACATCTATAATAAGCTAACGATTGCAATGAAAAAGATTTACGAAAACGCAGATCAGGCCATCAGTGATATATCAGATGGAGCCGTCCTCATGCTGGGCGGTTTTGGTCTTTGCGGCATTCCGGAGAACGCTATTGCCGCCCTGGTTAAAAAGGGGGTGACCAACCTGACCTGCATTTCCAACAATGCAGGCGTAGATGATTTCGGGTTGGGCCTCTTATTAAAGCGAAAGCAAATAAAAAAAATGATCAGTTCCTATGTGGGCGAAAATGCCGAATTTGAAAGGCAATTACTGAGTGGAGAATTGGAAGTTGATTTGGTGCCTCAGGGAACACTTGCCACCCGCATTCAAATGGCGGCAATGGGTATACCCGCTTTTTTCACCCCCGCAGGTTATGGCACAGAGGTCGCCATAGGAAAGGAAACCAGATCCTTTGATGGCAAAATGTACCTCATGGAGCTTGCCCTTCATGCCGATTTTACCCTGGTAAAAGCCTGGAAAGGGGATAGTATGGGTAACCTGGTCTTCAGGAAAACCACCCGGAATTTCTCTACCTCCATGGCCAGGGCGGCAAACATAACCATAGCAGAGGTAGAAGAACTAGTGGAGCCCGGTGCACTGGATCCTGATCAGATCCACGTACCAGGAATTTACGTAAAACGAATCTTCCAGGGAAGTCCCTACGAAAAGCGAATCGAACGCAAAACCATATCGTCTCATGTTCATTAGCACCCGTTTTTTGTCAGATAGATTAGGCATAGACAAAGATATAGCCGCATTTTTTGTAGATAGGGAAGTCCCTGCTGGTAACCGGTATTGGAAGGATAGACTCTTGTATATCTCCAGAGGAAATGGGTTTCTTTTTATCCCGGTGGTGTATGATTTTCTCTTCAAATTAGGCCTTCCAAAGGAAGACTTGTTTGAGTCGGGCCAAGTGGAACGTATGGAGGCCATCTTACATAGTGCAGGAAAAGTAGAGTATGACCTGATGGCCGGGGCAGAACACCTCAAAGAGTGCTATACCATTATGGAAGGGCATGTAGTAAACAAGTGGCTGTGGAATGCACTCGATAAATATTTCAGGCAGAACCATGGAGGGCCTACGGAAGACCTGGGGCTTCCACTGCTGCCTTTGAACAGGGCCGATACTTTTCTGTTCTCCATATGTGACCTGAATCTTGATGAAGGTACTACCCGAAACTTTCTTACCTATTGGTATGCCTTGATGTCCTCCTTTTTGATGATGGACGATGTCGTGGATTATGATGATGACCTTAAAAAGGGGGAAGAAAACGCTGTTACTTTTCTGGGAGAGGGGAAAGAGGCGCTGTTGAAGGCCATTGACATTCTTCGCAGGGACTTTACCACTCTTTCCAAAATTAACCCTTCCCTGGGTGCTCACTTCAGCGGTATCCTGGATAAGGAAATGGCAGGAGGGAGTATTAAATTAATCCTTGATAGGAAGGAATCCATAAAATAGGATTATTTATGGCTTTGGATAAATACGGAATTGCAAAAAGAATAGCCCAGGAGCTAAAAGATGGCATGTATGTCAATCTGGGAATAGGCATCCCCACGTTGGTGGCTAATTATATACCAGAGGGCATCAGCATCCTGCTACAGTCGGAAAATGGGATGCTGGGTATGGGGCCATATCCCGATGAAGCTTCTATCGATCCTGACCTGATCAATGCAGGGAAGGAAACCGTGACGATATTGCCTGGCGGGTCGTTTTTCGATTCCGCTGAAAGCTTTGGGATGATCAGGGCTGGTAAAATTGACCTGACAGTGCTAGGAGCCATGGAGGTTTCCCAGACAGGAGACATCGCTAACTGGAAAATTCCGGGCAAAATGGTGAAAGGTATGGGTGGGGCCATGGACCTGGTGGCTTCGGCCAGGAATATCATTGTAGCCATGATGCATACCAGTCCTAAAGGGGAATCCAAACTATTGCCTTCCTGTACCCTGCCTTTAACTGGGGTTGGCTGTGTTAAGAAAATAGTGACAGAACTGGCTGTTCTGGAGGTATTCCCTGGAGGGGGCTTCCTGTTAAAAGAGAGGGCTCCGGGTATCAGTATTGAAGAAATTCAGTCTAAAACGGTGGGAAAGTTAATTGTTGAAGGGGAGGTCCCGGAAATGAGGCTCTAATCGATGAGGGCATTTTTCATGGCGAAAAACACCAGACCTACTGAGTTCTTTACCCCAAATCTATCCATCAACCTATCTTTGATGGCTTCTACTGTACGAGGACTGATATTCATCTCTTTAGCTATTTCCTGGGCGGTCAGTTCCATGCAAAGCAACTTAATCACCTGCTTTTCCTTATCATTGAGTACGATCTCCGTATGCAAAGAAGGCGTGAATTTTACCCTATAGTGGCTCTTTTGGAGTAAAATGCGGTTAACGTAATTGTTCAGGTAATACCCTTTTGTCTTGACTTCGATAATGGCCCTTTTTATTTCCGTGGGGTCTGCGCTTTTCAATAAATATCCGTTTGCCCCGTTTTCCATCAGGTGTGTAACAAAGCGCTCGTCTTCGTACATAGTTAGGATGATTACCCCAATATAGGGGTAGTCACGTGCAAGGCATTTGGTGGTTTCTATACCATCTTTAACGGGCATGCGCAAATCCAACAGAACCACATCTATATCAGTATTTGATATCCCCTTCAGCAATTCTTCCCCGTTATTCGCCTCAAGAACAAATTGAATGTTGGCATAGTGACGAAGCGACAGTATTACGCCCTTTCGGAATATCTGATGATCGTCAGCTATAGCCACCTTGATATTGGCCATAAAAATTGATATAATCTCCAGATTGCTCTTTGCGTGTGCTAATCAGAGCGGTGTTTCTATAGGTAGTTCTATAGATATCTTAAAATAGGTTTGAGATGGATCCTTTTCAAAAGTAATGTTTGCTTTCAAGATTTTAACCCGGCTATGAATATTTTTTAAACCCAGCCCCTCAGGGATGATTTTGTACTTCTCATAGGTGTCCTGGGTAATTCCATATCCGTCATGATGAATCCGTATGAAGAATTGGTCGTTATTCCTTCCCTGAATAAGATGAATAAAACTGGCATGGCTGTGTTTGAGGGTGTTATTGATCAGTTCCTGTATTATCCGGAAAAGAAGCAATTCCTTCTCTATGGTAAGCCTTTTCCTGTAGTCGTGGAAACGACAGCTCGCATTGATGGACCCCGAACCATTTATTTTCTGAAATACGTCGTTAATGGCCGATTCCAAACCAAAGTTTTTGAGCGTGGACGGCATCAGGGAATGGGAAATGTTCCTGATAAGCTGGATAGCTTCATCAATAATCTGCTTTGCACTGAATATGGCCTGAAGCTGAGTCGATAATTCCTGATGAACCAGGTTCTCGTTGAGGTATAACCTGGCTGTGGCCAGCAATGGTCCCGCATCGTCATGAAGGTCTGCCGCTATACGTTGGCGCTCTTCTTCCTGGCTTTGGATGGAAGCGGCCAGCAGGAGTTTCTGTTGCTCCTCCTCCATTCGTTGCATTTTGACCTGGTATTGGATGATCCGGCGCTGGTAGAAGACAATAAAGACCACCAGGGCGATGGCCAAGGTAAACATACCGAGAGTACCAAAGTATAGGAAATAGGGTATACTATGCCCGTCGTTGGAAATGATT
>CAJCIQ010000134.1 GCA_903970475.1 Beijerinckiaceae bacterium | reverse complement strand
GGAAGCCACCGTCGTGGAATCCCACCCGCTGCCGTGGGAACCCACCCGCTGCCGTGGGAACCCACCCGCCAGTGCGATACTCATCCGCTGGTGCGAAACTCATCCACCGGTGCGAAACTCATCCACTGGTGCGAAACTCATCCACCGGCGAGATGCTCATCCGCTAGTGCGATGCTCATCCGCTGGTTCGATGCTCATCCGCTAGTGCGAAGCCAATAAATTGGGACTGCCATTCCAATCCAACAGGAGGGGATTTTCCCGTAGGTATCCTCCTTCATCGAAGCGGACCACGTAAGGGGAGGAAAAAACATTGCTGGTCCTGTAATAATCGGTCGATATTATCTGAGCACCCGCCTGGCAAGCAGCCATAAAACGGGTCTTGTCGTTTTTGCGGGCTTCGGTGGTGCCTTCGTCTGCCCGGGTGCGCACGATGTATCCTTTGAGTACCCAATGTTTGATCTTTTCTGCATTTTTGATAGGATCATTGACGATCATAAAAGCCGCCTCCGGTGTGCCGGCCTTGGCATCCACAAACAGGACCCGGTGTTGAAGGGAGGGGTGTCCTTCTATATAAGCCTCCCTTTTTCGTCCCCGCTCGTCCAGGATAAAAATGAACTTACCCTTGCAGAACGTCAGGGAGGGCCAGTGTCCGTCCACTACGGCCATTTCCAGGGTAGGGTAGGCTCCCCTTACCTGATCCGGGGTAAGGAGTTTATCCCTACCCAGGCCGGATAGCAGGTCTTTATCTAAGGCATCAAAAACGAAGCTGGTGAATTTTTCGGGTTTGGTTAGACCGGGTATGCGATCGTCTTTTGCATTGACGGTAATAAATACAGGATCATGCCCTGGGTGGGCATCAGACCAAGCTTTGAGCTCCCTTGTACAATCTGAAAGGGTAAGGCAGCTGCTCCTAAAATCCAGGTCCTGGATATGCATGATCTTAAACCCAGGTTGATTCATTTCTCCCGAAGGATCAAAGGGCTTGTGCCCTCCTTCCCATTTTAAGCCACGGGGATGGGCATATTTTCCGCCTTTGGTATCGGCATAGAGATCGATCTCCAGATTGCGCAGGCCCATATTTAACTGCTCGGTCAAGCTGAGATGGTTATAATCCAGGGACTGGGCCAGGGACTGATCCATATATTTAATGATATGGAAAAGGCCGGGGTCTATGGCTTGTTTGTAACTGTTGTGAGAGCCGATGATTTGGATTCTATTGAGGGGTAGGTCATCCATGGAGTGTTTCTCTCCAGCCGAAGATAATAAAACCAGCAGTAAAACGGGAAGAGCGAGGCGGATCCCGGTTGGTTTCATGACCGTAAGTTTGGTTATACAAATTTGATAAACACATATGAATAGAACATGTACAAATGTTTATGGAATCGTTAAACTACATCGTTTTCGTAATTGCCGTTTCTGGTTAGGGGGCTAAACTGTAACTTTCGGCCATGAATTATTGCCTGGCCATCCTATGGAGCTTGATCTGCCTGAACGTGAGCGCACAAACCCCAGCAAGTACATCAACCCCCAAGCGCGCGCAAACCATCGCGGGCACGCAACCCCCTAAAAGCGCGCAAACTTCTTACGTTCCCCAAAAGGATCTACTCCTCCAGATTGATTCCAATCTGAAGATAGGCGCCGCACAATATAAATACCTCCTTGCACATACCCCGAGCGATCGTATGCCCCGTTCTTTCACCGAGGAAGACCAAACCTGGGTTACCTCCGATGCCGGCTGGTGGACCAGTGGGTTTCATGTGGGTACACTCCTGCAATTGTACCAGGCGACGGGTGATAAGGCTTTACAGCAGTTGGGAATAGAAAGGCTAGGGGGATTAGCCAGCCAGCAATACAATAAAGGAACCCATGACCTGGGTTTTATGATCTATTGCAGTTATGGATGGGCCGAAAGACTTCAGCCCTCAAAGGTATATGCCGATGTGCTTATGAATAGCGCCCGCTCTTTAAGTACGAGATTCAATCCCAAGGTAGGATGTATTAAATCCTGGGATCATGGCCCCGGTGTTTATCCTGTTATTATAGACAACATGATGAACCTGGAGCTGCTTTGTTGGGCCAGCAGTTACTCGGGAGATACTTCTTTCCTGCACATAGCCAGGGTACATGCCAATACGACGATGCTTAACCATTATCGCCCGGATTACAGTTCCTATCACGTGGTGATTTACGATTCGGCCACCGGCGCCGTTGTTAAAAAGCAAACCGCCCAGGGCTATGCGGATGGCTCTGCCTGGGCCAGAGGTCAGTCCTGGGGGTTTTATGGTTATACGCTGATGTATCGTTATACCAGAGATAAAAGGTACCTTGATCAGGCTCGTCATATAGCCCAATACCTATTGCATCAACCTAACTTGCCAACCGATGGCGTTCCCTATTGGGACTATAATGCGCCAGACATTACCCATGCACTCCGGGATGCTTCTGCCGGATCTATTATGGCAAGTGCGCTACTAGAGCTTTGCCATTATGTACCGGCTGCTGAAGGAAAGGCCTATGTGAAGGAAGCAGAAACGATCCTAAGGACTTTATCCGGGCCGGCTTACCTGGCAACGTTAGGCACTAATGGAGGGTACTTACTCAAACACAGTGTAGGCAATATTCCAGCTCATTCGGAAATTGACGTGCCGCTTACGTATGCGGACTATTATTTTGTCGAGGCCATGATCCGGTATAAAAACCTGCGTGTCAATTGATATTTTATCTTAAAATAGACCTTGCCCTGCCTGGTGTATCGATTCTGAAATAAAGTATATCGCAGGGTAAGTAGCAGCAAAGCTCCAGACGAATGTATTTAATCCCATGATCGCTGCAACGCTGATATGAAAAAGAAACCCGGCTGCCAACATCCATATACAAACCACAGGAGGGAATAGAAATGCAAAGCCCAAAATGATCTCGCACAAGAATACTATATAACTGCATATGCTAAACAAGTCTGGCCTTATTTCCAACCAATTTTTTAGTTTCTGATTTCCAAATGCTTCTGTGCTAAAGATGTCTTTAAGACTGTTCCATCTCTCCAACCGGGATGAATTAACTTTAAAAAGCCACTGGTTAAGTAGGATAATTCGCTTTGACAGGCTATAAAAAGAATTGAAATCAGTGGTATAAAACTCCCGGGTTTTTCTAAAGAGGCTATACAAACGGATACTAATATTATATTGGATACCTGGTCTGCACCATTATTGCTATTTGTATGCCTCCAACCTAGCAATAAACCTAAAATCGTCAGCAGATAAATAAGTGAATGCAATAGCCATAGATCCTTTGGAAGATAAAAAGTGGCCCACCACAGGCTAATAACCGCCAGTATCCTTACCGAAAATAGGACCAGAACATTAGGGTAGGCGAATAGGAAGTTAAAAAAGCCTCTCAGCCATGTTGTAGCAGTGAAAATGGCTTTGCTTTTCTTTACATAATCCCAACTCAACCATCCATTTACCTTGTACAAATCATATCTGTAGATAGATTCTGCTGAAGTAAGGTCAACAAAGCAAATTGTAGATATTAGTCATAAGGAAGTTGCATGGATTGACAATGTTGACGATTTAAATAGGATCAGTTTTGAGTATGCGTTTGATTTAAAATACCCCGCCTGAATATACCAGCTTTCTAAAACTTGAGGTTATGACCATTACAGGCTCAATGGCATTTCCTCAAGCTCGACTCCCGGATAATCAGCTCATTTTCCAACACCCGCCGTTCGAACCGGTCAACGGGTCGCTTACTTTCTATCAAAGAGATCATCATCTCCATAGCCTGCCTACCCATCTCGAAGGCAGGTTGCACAACGGT
>CAJCIQ010000133.1 GCA_903970475.1 Beijerinckiaceae bacterium | reverse complement strand
GCCTCCCATGCGTTACCTCCACCCAGAGCGGTATTGCCCGTAGCGGTTTGATACAGGGCGGCATAGGCTCCGTTAAGCAAGGCTTGTATCCCTGCGGTATTCTCGATCTGCGTTTGGGTAAGAGAGCCTAAAGGCTGTTTGTTGAGGAATGACTTGCCACATCCCATCCCCATTAAAGCTGTAATGATGACAAGGGACACCCAATATTTATGTGCAATCTTTTTCATAATCATTTCTTCGTTTGAATGGATAATAGGTTGACTTAGAAAGTTACCTGTAAGCCTAAGAGATACTGCCTGGGATTGGCATAGTTCCCTTCGTCTATACCGAAGTCGGTCGCGGCGTTCTGGGCCATCCCGTTGCTGCCCATCACATTGTTGACTGAGATTTCAGGATCAATCCCTGAGTACTTAGTAACCGTAAACAAGTTGATCGCCTGGACATAAATCCGGCACTTGCTGATACCGACCTTATTCAGCTTTGTAGGATTAAGGGTATACCCCAGGGTCATGTTCTTGGCCCGGAGATAAGACCCTTTCTCGACGAAATAGGAGTTGGGGACGGTATTCGTAGATGCATTACTCCCATTGATGGCATCCTGGATAGGTGCCTTTGCATTCATATGGGTGGGCAGCCAGGAATTATATAAAGCAGTCTGGCTGGAGGCAGCTCCGGGGAAGGAAGCATAGAAATCTGTCCACCATTTAACCTGGTTCCAGATATCGTTACCATAAACACCATACAGGAATACGCTGAAATCAAATCCTTTGAGAGAAAGGCCCAGGTTGGCACCGTAGTTGAATTTGGGGTTCGGGTTGCCAAGGAATTCCTTGCTGTTAGCCGTGATATAGCCCTGATTTGACCCGTCTGCATAACGGAAGCGACCTACGCCTTCATCCGCCTGGTATTGAGTAACTGCACCACCTGAAGCCTTTGATGCTGCCTGGTCGGCTGCGGTGATTTCGGCCTGGCTGTTCCAGAATCCGACAACCTTATATCCATAGAAGGCGCTCACGGGGTGACCCACTTCGTTACGAACTATATAGCTACCGTTAAACCGGCGGGCATCCAAATCAAAATAAGAATCTCCGCTTGCATCAACCTGCTTGATGACATTATGGAAAGTGGTGAACATCAATGATCCATTGAACTGGAGATCGTGGGTAATGTTGGTCTGTCCACTGATCATCAGGTCAAGACCGTTATTGGACATCTTCCCTACGTTGTAAGCGGGTACGGTGGCGGCACCCACGGTTCCAATCTGGGTGGTGGCGTACAGGAGGTCTTTAATAGACTTTTGGTAATAGTCGGCACTGACAGTCAGCTTACCATTGAACAAGGTCATGTCAAAACCTATATTGGCGTTGATATCCTCTTCCCATTTAGCATTGGGGTTGCCCAGTTGGGACACACTTAGACCCAATTGGGGTGATCCTGCTGCGATGGGATAGTAGGTTGATTGTTTGTTGGCCGCATAAAGTGTATAGGCATTAGCGTCCAGGGCATTGAACTGATTACCCATGATTCCCCAGGATCCACGGATCTTCAAATCCGTCAACCAACGTGAGTTCTTCAGGAAGTCTTCCTGGGAGATACGCCAACCCGCACTTACAGCAGGGAAGTTTCCCCATTGTTGATTATCAATGAATTTGGAAGAACCGTCCCGGCGGAAGGTAGCCCCAATGAGGTACTTGTCCTTAAAAGCATAATCAGCTCTGGCGATATAGGAAACCAGGGCTTCTCCGCCCCCCAAGGAATTAAGGCTGTATCCTGGGATATTGTTACTGTTGGAATAATTGGTAGAGGTGCCGTAACCTGATGTCAGGTTCACAAAGTTGGGATCGTTGGTGTAATAACCTTGGGTGGAACCGCCATAGTTGTGATTG
Organism: Beijerinckiaceae bacterium; assembly: GCA_903970475.1. Taxonomy (GTDB): domain Bacteria; phylum Bacteroidota; class Bacteroidia; order Chitinophagales; family Chitinophagaceae; genus Dinghuibacter. Next base: position 43,226 of record CAJCIQ010000133.1, on the reverse strand, counting down.
ATGAAATCATAGGCTTCCGTGCCGGCGATCACTTTGAGGGTATGGTCCCCTTTGGTTAAGTTATAAGTCAGGGTATTAGTCCAGGTCCAGTCTCCTCCGTTATAACCATTTTCCAGATAGGTACCGATGGTGTACTGGGGTTCTGCGTTATAGAAGTCAGGCGTCTGGTACTGGTGATTCCAGTCGCTGTAATATTCCCCCCCGAAACTGGTCCGGAAAGTCAGGCCCTTGATCAGATCTGCTTCCCCGTATACGTTGCCAAATATTCTTTCGTAGATGCCCCGGTCATTACGTGTATTGTATTGAAGGGCCACCGGATTTCTGGGATTGTTCAACCCTTTGGGCGCAGATCCGGCGAAATTGCCTCCGATATCATACACTGGAATAATGGGATTTTCCCTCATGGAAAAGCCGATGGGGCTACCTTCCACGAGTGTTCCGCTTTGGGATTGGGGGTTCTGGGTATTGGAATAGGCCATATTCTCCCCTATCCGGATATGGCTGTTGAAGTTGTAATTGGCATTAGCCCGTATGGTATAGCGTTTCAGGTAGGTCTCAATCATGGTCCCCTGCTGGTCGAAATAACTTAAGGACATTAAGTAACTACCTTGATCCGTAGCACCCGATACGCTGACATTATGGGATTGAATAGGTGCAGACTTGAATAATTCGTGGTACCAGTCAGTTCCGCCCTTGTTGGCCTTGGCAATCTGGTAATAAGCCGCTCCGGTAGGGTCTGCGAACTCCAGCGAAGGATTCACCGCAGGAGATCCGGCCATAAAACCTCCGGATTGTACTACCCCATTTAAGGTTCCGCTTACCAGGTAGTCCGGCAAAACAGGGGTGGGACCAGATCCATAGATCGGGTTTCCCAAGGGAGTGGGTGACCCGGGATTAAGCATATTGAAGTTTTCTTCAGACTGGTACAACAAGGTGCCCTCCTCAGTCGGATTCAGTATATGCCATACATTTCCTCCTTTAGGCACCTGATTCCCGTAAAAACCGTCGTAGGTGATCTTCACACGTCCACTACCCTTTCTGGTCGTAATGATGATGACCCCGTTGGAAGCCCTCGATCCGTAAATCGAAGCGGCACCCGCATCTTTCAATACCTGCATCGTAGCGATGTCATTGGTATTGATGTCAGCCACGCTCGTGGTCGGCACCCCATCAATAACGAATAAGGGACTGTTGTTACCGAAGGAGTTAAAACCCCGGATATGAATGACCGGAGGATTTCCAGGTTCACCCGATCCTACCACGGTTACGCCCGAGGCCTGCCCCTGTAGCATGTTGACGGCATCGGGTACCGGTTGCCTCTTGGCATCGGTCAGGTCAACGACCGACACCGCACCAGTCAGGTCCTTTTTCCTTTGGGTGGTGTAACCCGTGACGACCACTTCATTCAGGGTATTGCTCTTTTCAACCAGGGTAACCTTAACCTCTGTCCCGGATACAGTAACTGTCTCATCCTGATAGCCGACAGAAGAAATATCCAGTCTTGTCCTGTTTGCGGGAAGTGTCAGAGAGAACATCCCATTTCCATCCGTGATAGCCGCTACCTTCGCCCCTACTACCTGGACCGTAGCACCGGGAACACCTTGTTTGGAGGAAGCGGCGATTACCTTACCGGTAATCTTAGTTTGTGCATAAGCAGAAAAACAAAAAAGGGTAGCTGCACCTAGCAACCAACCCTTTAAGCAGTCTAGTTTGAGTCTCATTTGGGACAATCGTTTAAGTAGTGAGGAATACTAAATTATCGCGCCCAAGTAAGCATTTGTTAATCAAATGTTATAATACAATTTTAACACTTATTTAATGCTATATTTTATTAATATATATCTAATTGATTAATAATATTTTATAAAACACGTGATGTAGAAATGAAGTACTGGAAAAAACCGAAACCTATTAAAATCTGTATAAAACTGGAGCGTTTGTAGTACCACTAGGAAGGAGTGCAAACGTTTACATTTATTCTTATTTTAACAGAAAAATCATCACAATAGACCAATCGGCCATTTACGAAATTTTCGGAACTAGTATACCTCTTCGGGTTGAGGCTGGACGGGAACCGGTATAGGTCTTTCGGAAAAGAGCGCGTGATGAAGCACTTTCATCATGGGGGGGCTTCGGAATATAGCGGTTAATCTTTGATGCTTGTTGTATACAGCAATAAAAGGGAATGTTTGCACTCCATAATGTTTTGCCACCAGGAATGTCAATCCTTCCGTCCCAATGAAAAACGGAGCCCCCTCCAGGTGGCACAATCTGATATATTCACCCACTTCCTGGCTAGGCCTGAAGGTGACCATAACCACTTGCACCTCCTTAAATAGGTGGAGATTAGCCACCAATGAATCTCCCAATTGCCGGCAATGTTCGCAGGTGGGAGAATAATATATGATCATCAGCGGCTTTTGCGGATTCAGATCCGCCTTGGTCATATGTTTATTTCCCTTATAGAGGTCAATGGAAAAATTCGGTATAAACGCAGAGGAATCCGTTGGAGTTGTGGCCTTATGTGCCTGGGCCAGGACAGGTCGATTTTGACCACATACCCGGGGAGCTCCGGATAGAAGTGCATACAAGGCCAGTACAATCCACTTTTTCATCCCTAATATTAAGGAATCCTTTGGACATTCCTATTCCGTCCTTAAACGCTTGGCCGGATTGGTCAGGGCCGATCGAACGCATCCCACCCATTGTCCACCCCTACCTTCCCTCCAGGAATTTCTCAGAAATAAACTTCCGCACCGAATCCGCCTCCATCTCATGCACTTTGGCACTGGGGTGCTCCTCATATTTATTCAGGCAAAGCGTTGAAGGCTGCATACCCGTAAAGAAGGAGCGCGTATTCCAGACAACCATATTGGAGCGGCGAGCATCAGCAAAGAAGTGGTAGATCGTACTATCTGTAGCCCTGAACAATGCAGGATTTTTTAGCAGGTTGTAAATGGGCACCATCATAACCAGGAACGCTTCTTTCCTTTCCGTGGTGGAGTCCATAAGTTTGGCCATGATTTTCTGGGTTTTAATCCAGTTGGTTTGGTGCTGCGTATAGGACTTCATCTGGATATCCAAATCACTTCCCGGCAAGAGAAATCCAGCCAGTTTAGCCTCTAGTTTAATCTGGTGAACCGCAAAGTAGATCAGATGCGAATGAATCAGCAGACTATTTAATGTAGTCCTTAGATTCGTGACTCCAGGATGCTCCTTAATTACTTCAGCAATGGAAACCCCTTTTGAAGTATCCTCATCCAGGTTGTCCATGACGTCATTGAGGTTATAGGCCAGCACGACCAACTGGGGCTTGAATCTTTTATCCACCGCCTGGTACATCCGGTAATTGTCCAAGGCATTGTTGGCAGGCATAGTCGCGTCTAATACCAAGTAGCGTTTATACTTCCCCGAAGTATCCCTCAATTTAGTTTTAAGGAGTTGAGGCAAAGCCAAGCTGGGATCCAGACCCACTCCATGAATATAGGAATCGCCCAGCACCAGTACCCTCAAGGTGCTATCATCCTGGGGCACCTTATTACCTTTCAATAATTGCCATTCATAAGTATTGTTAACGGCTATAGGGACGGCCCCATGCTGGTCATCCTCAAAAGGACGAAAAGCATCATCCATCCTTATGATGATTTCTCCTACCAAAAGAAATACGGCAACAAAACCCAGTGCTTTTAATATTTTCATCGCTTAGAATTGAAAATAGATGAAGGTTTTGTTTCCAAATTCTCCCCACACAATAATCCCCCAAAGAAGCACTGAATAGTAAGTCATGCCCAAAGTAGTATAGAATCGGGGGACAAGAGCGATAACTGCCTCTCTGACTTTTACTTTATTTCTCCAAATCCATTCTATGCCGATGAATGCCGGAATAAGGGCGAAATAGTTTGCTTTTTCATAAAAGACTTGCCAGGTACCTCCCAGGTTTACAGGGATGTTCCTAAAGACCGTAAAGGCATCCCCCATCGACTGAGCCCTGAAAAACACCCAGGTAACACAGGCAAACATAAAAGTAAGCAGGATACTGCACCTGGTATAGATCAATGCCGGTATCTTTTTGGAGAGGTTCTTTCTGGTCTTTTTGGTCAGAAACTCATAAATCATGGCCAGCCCGTTGAGTAGCCCAAACACCACATAGGTCCAGGCAGCTCCATGCCAAAGGCCACTGATGGCAAACGTGATGAATATGGCAAAAACAACGGCAAATTTTCCCCAGTTCCTTCTGGCCACCACTATGGGAGTGAATAGATAATCATTGAACCAGGTAGAAAGGGAAATATGCCAGCGTCGCCAAAAATCGGTAACGTTAATGCTCAGGAAAGGGTAATTAAAGTTTTTCATCAGGGTAAAGCCCATGCATTTGGCAGCCCCCAGGGCAATGTCCGTATACCCTGAAAAATCACAATAGATCTGGAAGGCAAAGAAGAACATGGCAGTCAGAAGCTGGAATCCATGATAATGTCCAGGGTCCTTATATACCAGGTTGACATAGTTGGACAGCCGATCAGCGATCACAATCTTTTTAAAAAAGCCAAACAACATCAACTTCAATCCAGCTACCAAATTATCCCGATTGAAAACCTTCTTCTCATGGAACTGATACAATATATTTTGGGGGCGTTCTATTGGTCCTGCTACCAATTGGGGATAGAACATGACATACAAGGCATATATTCCAAAGTGGCGCTCTGCTTTATGATGGCCCCTATATACTTCCAGGGTATAGCTCATCGCCTGAAAGGTGTGAAAGGATAGCCCTATGGGCAGGAGCATCCGGAGATAAGGTATATGGTTGGTCGCCCCAAACAGGGAGCAAAGGCCGGTAATGTTGTCGTTAATGAAATTATAGTACTTAAACACAGCCAGCACCCCAATGTTGGCAACCAGGCTCATCAAAAGGGACTGTTTTTTCAAACGTGGATTCTGGGTAGTCTCCAGTAATATACCGGCATAATAATCGACGATAATGGTGAACAGGAGAATCAGTATATACTCCGGTTTGAAAAACATGTAAAAGAAACAGGAAGCCAGTAGCAGCATGACCCATCTCACCCTATGAGGCAGCAAATAGAATAGGCTGGTAACGACAATAAAAAAAACAATAAACTCAATAGAGTTGAACAGCATATGGTTAAATAGTTTCCCTAGGAGGTATCTAGGGCTAGGAAATTGGATTTCTTGCGGTTACAAAATAAAGTAAATTTTAGAAATCCGGGTTTATGATTGGTAAAAAAACACAATATACCCAGGTTAAGCACCATACCGACCTAAAAGTACTGGACAAGGTTTTTTTCAACCATTCCCAAAAGTTAAGATGATGCGCGGACCTTCCGGATGTATAAGGAACACGTCTTCCTTCCCTTTTTCGAAAAGCCCTTTAACAGCATTCACTGAATAATCGGTCCCTCTGTAGCGACAAGTAACGCGGTGCGGGGCAATAGCTTGAAAAGGCAACACAGCTCCTGAAGCAGTCGAAAGATTCAATGACCAGGAGGAAGGCGCATCCCCGGACATATGAATTTGGATTTCCATTTCGGTAATGTCCATATGTAACACAGCAGTATACCCTTCCAGGGGCCAGGAAATCAGCAAATGGCCCGGCACGGAATCGGCAACATAGGGTTGGCCCCCTCTCATATCCACTTCCCCCCTGCCATCATTTACCTTAAACCTTAGACCTGCGACTTTAGAGCGATCGCTCCAGACAAACCCATCCACAAAAGGCAGCGCAAATAAAGGATACGCCCCATCTTCTTTTTTCACGTTGTCGCTGAGGTGTTGGTCAAAAACATGTATATCCCTAATCCTTAAGCTGCCGCTATCCCATAAGAGATTCAACCGGAAATACCGGCTATCGAACCATACCGTTTTTTTGTGTTGCCCCGCCATGTCTTCCAGGAAGGAAACGGATGTCGAAGGCGTGACCTTGTACTGATGTTTAAACCACTTGCCAGAAGCACCTAATGTTTCTACCTTGACCAGCCCCTGATCCCTGAGCTTGGCAATCAGAGGAAACTGCATCTCCAATCCCTTTGCCATTTCTTTCCAGGTGAAAGCGTTCTCCTGCCCAGCCTGAACATAGTTAAAACCCATACAAGCGCCCTGTACAAATTGCTGGAAATACCACGCTATCCAGGTAGCGTCCCCGCCCCCAAAAGGATAAACCGGTTCCAGGGTCACTACTCCCTGACCATTAGAACCCAGGCCGCTGTCATATTGACGAATGGGGTCACTGCCCAACATCCGGAAAATGGGAACAGGGATTTGGTGTTGCTCATCCTGAGCCGGCATATAGGCATCCGTTTGGCTGGGATAATAGGCCTGGTTCCAATACCCTCCCCATAGGGTATAACCATCAGTACCGATTTGGTCCTTACAATTACAGGAAGCCACTATACCATACTTCTTGTACATATAGTTCAGCGTATAGGCATCAATAAACCAGGAACCTACCGACTTCGGGTAATGTCCGAAAATGCGTTTAAAGTCCCTCATGTAGGTATCCACCAATTGCTCCCTTTCAGCCGGCGCATACCCGGAAGAAAAATCCACATCCGCATCCCAATCCCAGGGATAGCGCCCTCTCCAGTGGAGTCCCGCCTTTTCTACCAAAGGCTGGGGAATCTCCCACCAGGCGCCAACCTCAAAAAGGCTATCGGGCAAGCTTTTCAATAATTGCTGATATCGTGGATCCATTAGCGCATCGTACTGTAGCAGGAAGGTTCCACCCAATCTGTTTTCCTGCATCAGCTGAATCTGTTCCCACACTGTCCTATAAAGCACCTCTTCCGTAACGGTGGAATCCCTGGGTTCCAGCAGGCGTATGAAGTTGACAATGTTCACGATCCTGGGACCAGGTTTGTGAGCAGTGTCGGCAACAAGATCCACCACACCCGCCAGCGCCGCCGGGGAAGTCCCCCACATAAGCATCAACATAAATAGCACGCATAGCTGAAGTCTTCCCATGTAAAATCAGATTAAGGTGTAACGGGCAACTTAAAGATGTTTTTTTATTGAACCATCCGGCCCTATCCTGTGATCAGATGGAAATATTCACTTACTTTGTATTTCAAAGTGCTTTTTATGACAGAATCATACCCCACCATTAGTCAACTAGCTGGGGCCGTCCCCAAAAACCTCCTTCGCAAAATCCGCCTTTGGATCGTCCTGTTCATCACTTGCCTGGCCCTCAGTGGCCTTACCGCCTTCCCCCTGCAAACAGCGTTGGGCTGGCTATGGCAACACTGGCCCCTGGCCAAAGACGGGGACTTGTACGGGTGGATTGTCAGGGTATACGCCGCCCTAACAGACATCAATCTACATTATCCCTTTTTAGCTTACGGATATGACTGGCTAGCCTTTGCCCACTTAGTCATTGCTATTGCCTTTATTGGGCCATTGAAAGACCCGATAAGGAACATTTGGGTAATTCAATTCGGGATGATCGCCTGTGTGCTCATCTTCCCGCTTGCCTTTATTGCAGGGGAAATAAGGGGCATTCCCATTTATTGGAGACTGATTGATTGTTCATTTGGAGCCATTGGTTTGATCCCTCTGGGTATCGTGTATAGATTAATAAAAAGGATTTCCCATCCCAGGTAGGCCAGGTAAGTAGGATTGGCTAATTTTACCGCCTTTATGCATTTGTGGAAAAAGCTGTTTTCGCCAACCTTGCCCATCGATGATGTGCCCTCCTTCTGGAAATGGTTTACCTTAAACCATCATCAGTTATTCCGGGCAGTGAAAAAAGAGAAGAACCTGGACAAGGATTTTTTTAACCTCCTTTTACCCAAACTTCAGGCACTCAACGAGCAATTTTTTTGCCAGGCAGGCATGGTGGACCCGGATACCGCGGAGCTCATTATTACCGTGGAAGGCCAGATTAAATCTTTTGTATTTGCAGAGGAACTGGTAGCCGAAGCACCCTCCCTACCCCATTGGAAATTTACCGCTCTGGCGCCACCCACCGGTCCTACCATCAGCATTGAAATGGATGGCTATTGCTTTAACCAGGATAAAATCAGTTTTACTTGCGAAGATGATCCCCTAAGACCCGACGAAATCAACCTCACCCTGCACTACAGCGACTATTCGGAAACCCATAAAGAACTGATTTATCAGGGTACCATGATTTATCTCGAAAATGCCTTGGGCGAATTAAGTGCAGCCACCCTCATCGATAGCATAGACATAGCTCCCCTAACAACAGAAGTCCTCGGGCCCATTCCCATTGAAAAATTAGGATCCTTCCTGACCTGGAAGGAAAAAGAATTTGTAGAAAAATACAAAGAGCGTTTCTATCAAACCGGGGAAGAAGACTATAGCATATTCGAGAGCCAGGATTCAAAAGGGTTGCCCTTGATTGCCATCATCAAACAGGATTTGCTGTCATGGGATGCCAAAGCCTCCCATCCCTGGATGCTGTCCGTTAATATTGCCTATCCTCATGGCGTGAAGGGTATGCCGGATCGCGGAACCAGCGAATGGCTGGAGCTATTTCAAGATCAATTCACCCAAAGCCTTACCGAGCAAAGAAATGTACTCTACCTGGGCAGGAGAACCTATAACAACAGCAGGGTCTTTTATTACGCTTGCGCCGATTACCGGCAAACCTCTAAAAGCGCAGCGGCTTTGATTAAGGAAGGTCAAAGCCCATATACGATCACCTATGATATTTTCAAGGATAAGTACTGGCGCATCATGGACCCTTACGTAACCTCCTACCTGGGATAAACAAGGTCAGTCCCAACAGCAAACTATCCATATAATCGATCCCCATCAGGAACTTATCTAAGACGAGGAAAACAATAAAGGTTAAACCCAGCACCCTATCCCATTTCCGGGTAAAAAATCCCACTAAAAAAGACAGCTCTGCCAGGGTGCCGCAGAGATATAATCCATAGGAAATTACCGGATGAATAATCAGCCATCCAATAAAATGTTCATAAGTTCCCCCAGCGTGTATGGTCAGTAGATCCAAATGCTGGTTTCGCAAAATGGCACTCATTTGATGGAGGTTAAAAACGCCACCCTGAACAATCTTCCAGCACCCGGCACTGGCAAAGAAAAACAAGAAAAAATACCGCAACGCCTCCCATAAGTAAGTAAAGGTGGACTCCTTCAAACCCAGAAAAAGTATCGGGAAAAGCATATATCCAACAAACCCTTCGATGGAAGGAACACCAAACAGGGTATAGCATTGAATATACGTCCACTGAACAACCAGCAAATAAATCGCCCCAACAATAGCCCAGCGTTGCGCGCTGCCCGCCACACCGTATTCAGCCCGACGGGCCAACAGATAGTATACCAATGGAGCCGAGTAAAACAACGCATCAAACAATACCCAATGCCAGAAAGCCGATGGCCCGACCAGCCAAAGATGTATCCTGGTTTGCATGAAAACCCATGTAAAAATGTCCTGGCGGGTCTTAAATAAGAAGGGTTGAAGCTGATACATCCATAGCCCGCCAAACCAACGGTATACAGCCAGCGCATAAAACAACAGCAGGTAAACATGCGTCACCCTGCCCTTGAATCCGCTTGATTCCCTCCTTGCCATCATTGGGCGCTGTCCTCCCCTACTAATTCCAGGTCTTTTATCGATGATATCTGATGAACCTGTCTATGCAGTATAACCGAAAGATAATTTTTGTACCAGTTAAAAAACTGATCAGAAGACAACGCTGCATTCAGATAGGGAACAGAATCCCTCACCCCAAGTAAGCGCTGAATATTGGCCGACCAGATCTGACGATTCCACTGGTTCGCTTCCTCAAATCGATGCAGAGGTTCAACCACCATATCCCAGCGCGCAGCAGAAAAATCAGCGGGACTCAATGTGGTGGTATCAGCGGTGACTGAAGGGACATGATACACCTGATGCGGCACCTCTACCGCCGAATACATCCCATACTGGTAAAATGGCGTGCAAACAATACCCCTGCGCACACAAATGAATAATTGCCCCAATGCAAATAAGACGACAAAAGCGAACCAGCCCTTATGATGTCGATATAGTCGTTGGAGATACATGCCGTTAATATAAGCTGATTTACGGAACACTCAATCTAAGGGTGTATGGGCCATTGCAATGCATAGGTTAATGACTATCGCCACAAGGGCAAAAAACAATACAATAACAGATGTCGCGAATTTCTTCAACATGAAGCCCGGGGCCGCTTTCCAGCTTCGATCATCCACTTTATTTTTATAAATAGCCCAGAGCCCTAGGATCATGGTAAGGACGGGTATCCCGAACATACAAGCGGATTCTTACTACAATATAGCTTAATTCCCCTCCATCTGAGCAGGGGCCGCCGGTTCATTCTCGTGCTCCTTACCTTTAAATTCCAGTTTACCAAAAGAATAACTTAAGGTAATCCCGAATGATTGATAGGGTACAGACCTTAAAGTATATTGGGAAAAACCGGTTCCGTTTAAAGTCGCCTTCTGGTGGATATATTCCGTAAAAGGGTTGGTGGCCGTCAGCCCCACACTGGCCTTCTTATTCCAGAAGGTCTTTTTAAGGGCCAGGGTATAAAAACCAAAGGCTGGCCTGATGCCTTGCAGGTTCTTCTGGGAAGACATGTAACTGCCGAAGGCCTCTGCCGTCAGCCCATGAGAGAATTTATAGGTGGTGTTCAGGTTCCCTCTGACAGAAAACCCGCTTACCGTTTCCAATCCGGGTGTTTTATTGGTCCTATCCCCGGCCTGAATATTGGACCTCAGGCTCCACTTGTCCGTGAGGTTCAGGCTTCCGAAAAAGTTAATCCCCTTGAACGTCTGGGAACCTATATTATACGCTTGAGAAAGGGTCACTTCCGAATAAGTCGTTCCCTCTACCACCAAGGTTGGATAATAAGTGCTGAAAGATTGAATATCATTCGTATTGAACCTATAGACGGCAGACATGGCCAACGAAGCCCCGGAGGAGAAATCTTTATTATACCCCAATTCTATCCTATGGCCCACTTCCGGCTGGAGATCCGGGTTACCCGTACTGATATTATGGGGATCGCTGATGTTGTAAAAAGGATTCAGGTCCTCGTAATCCGGCCTTTCAATCCTATAGCTATAACTGACTTTCAACGTCTGGGTCAGGTCCAGCTTATGGGTTACTAGGCCAGAAGGCGCCCATATAGTATTATCCGGAACGGAAGACCCGGCAAAGTCCGCTTTGGTATGGGTAAACTCATAACGCATCCCCACCTTCCCTTCCAGGAACCCATGGAAAAAAGCAAAGCTGGAAGATATATAAGCCGCATAAATCTGCCTGTCGTAGGCAAATCCATAGCTCTGACCAGCATCGGCCTGATAGCTCAGGTCCGGCATCAACGTATCGGTTTGTACCTTATTGCGGATTTGTTCAAAAGTTCCCTTAGCTCCGGTTTCCAGCAAAAATCCCTTTCCCAGAGGCTGGGTATAATCTACGGACACATCGGTTTCTTTATCTGTACCTGGATTATGCCCCCTGGAACCAGAAGCGCTTAAGGAAGTATCGATATAGGCTGTTTGCTGATAATAATCGGAAAGGTCCCCTCCTGTGCTGGTCGAAATTAACGCATCCAGTTCCTGGTCCTTTTTGCGAAAGGTTCTCTTGTAATCCAAGCTCCAATCGGCTGCATGTTCGCTTACCTGACTACCCGAAGAAAGGGTACTCAAGCTCATGCCTTGCATCTGTTGGAAATTGCCAGAGGTATTATTACCAAAATGATTATAGTTAAATGAAGCGGTAAGCTTGTCCTTTTTATCCAGATCCCAACCAAGGCTTACACCTGACTGGTATCCGCTTCGTTTTATCACGGTAGATCCAATTTGGGAGAAGGTATTGACCGTATCCAGGGTCGTACTATAAGCCTGTCTCCGGGTGGAAGTAGGTGTAGTCGATGAAAGCTGGGCGTTCCCACTGACAAAGGCATTTGCACTAAATGCGCCCTGGCGAAGGCTCAGGTCAAAGGATCCATTTTCCAATCTGGTACCCGCCGAAACATTAGCCACCCCGTGAATGCCCCGGACCTTGTTTTCTTTCAAAATAATATTAATAATGCCACCTGTGCCGGAGGCATCATACTTTGCTCCGGGGCTGGTCATTACCTCTATACGCTGTATCTGGGAGGCTGGTATGCTCTGTAACGCATCCGCCAAACTGGAACCAAATATGGTAGAAGGTTTACCATTGATCAGGAAGCGCACGTTGGCATCCCCCTCCAACTCCACATTTCCATCTATGTCTACAGAAACAGAAGGCACCTTTTTGAGCAGATCCAGGGCTACGCCGTTTTGGGCCGTCAAGTCACCCGCTACATTATACACGACCTTATCCAACTTGTTTTCGACCAGGGGTTTGGCGGCATTAATCGTAATGTCTTTGAGATAAGCGGCATCGCCCTCCAGGGTCAAGACACCCATATCCAATGGACGCCCCGATACGACCACGTTACGCTTGATCAACGGCTTACAGCCCACACCTTCCACCTTCAACCAGTAGGACCCCAGGGATACTCCTGTCAGTAAAAATCGTCCACTGCTATCTGCAATCACACCTTTAACCAACCCGCCGGAAACCGGATCCAATAAAGAAATACTGGCGTTCTCCACTGGCCCTTTAGAACCAGCATGTACAACCAAGCCTTTGAGGGATTGTCCCAGGAGTAAATGCGAGCAAACCAGCAAGGGTAAACAAACCAAAATACGTCGGATCATCACACGCTTATAAAGTAAGCTGCAAACCTAAACCCCAATTCTTAAGAAATTCTGTAGCGCACTGAACCATTTTCGCTTATCCACAAGTAACCGCGCATATCTATTCCTCCATCATGGTTGGGCCCGATACCCTGGAAATCAACATTACCCAATCAGGTATAAAGACCACTCCCTGCTTACCATTCAGCGGACGGCACAACTTTAGGGCCTTCCTACGGCTACTCAATAATAGTAGTGCTCTTTAATTTATCCGGATCCAGCACATTGTTGATCTGAAGGATTTTTCCCTCCGGGCTCAATTCAAAAACCTGGATAGCCACTAATTTTCCGGAACGGTGGTACAAGAAAGCCGGCTGATAATTCATCCACCCCATCGTTACCACATCCGTAGTTTGGAACCGGTGGAATGCATCGATCAGCAAAGCAGCCACCGCAGCAGCCCCAAAGCAACTGGTAGCAGCCAGGGGTACTTTCCCACCCCCATCTGCATACACAGAAACCTCTTCGTATAACATACTTTCCAGCCTATGCGTATCTCTTTTGCGGATCGCTTCCATATAGCGTTCCAGGATATGCGGAGCAGAAGCATCCAGGGGTGTGCTGAGTGACCGGGCCGGACCACCGCTCCGACCCGAAAGAATCTTCCGCGACACGGACTTCGAACCTTGACCGGGAGCCGCCTTAGGCCCGATTCCAGCGCTGGCCGCCGGGTGCCCTGGCTTGAACAATTGTTCTTTGGCCCGGCTCAGGAGCTTCCGCGAATTTTCCTGGGTAATGCCCAGGACCTCCGCGATTTCCTGGTGGGAATAATCCAGGCTTTCCTTCAGGATGAATACCGCCCTTTCGGTGGGAGAAAGCCTTTCCAACAAGACGAGTAAAGAGTAGGACAGAATATCGTTGAGATAGATATTCCTGTCAGCCGCATCCTCCGTGGCAATGGGCTCAGGCAGCCAGACCGGAGGCTGCCCGGACTGCCGCTGTCTTTTCTCTTTAAACGTAATGGATCTATTGATCACACTTTTGATCAGGTAATTTTTCACGTCTGCTATATCCTGGCGCCCGGCACTGAAGTGCGCAGACATCACATCCTGGATCACATCTTTGGCGTCCTCCGAAGAACCCAGGATGTTATAGGCATAGGGAAACAAAATTTTCTGATAGTCATTCATAGATTCAAGCAAATTGACCAACAACATAATTACCAGGCACCGTCAGGAAAGCCTTGTTCAACTTAGTCCATAGCCCTGTGGCTGCAATGGCTAGCGTAAGATCGGCAATTTCCCGCTTATTGAAAAAGTCGGTAAGGGGTTCATAAACTTCATCTGGAACGGGCCCCTCATTGACCGCTTCTACATAGGCCAATACGGCCCTTTCCTGGGCAGTGTAGTAAGGACATTCCTTCCAGGCAGGAAGAGAGTAAAGCCTGAGTTCCGTTTCTCCATGATGAATGGCTTCCTTATAGTGCATGTCCAGGCAAAAAGCGCAGCCGTTGAGTTGGGCAACCCTGAACGATACCAATTCCATTAATTTCCTGTCCAAGGGGCTTTGATGCAGGTAGCCACCTAATTTAAACAGCGCATTAAGGTATTCCTTAGATAAGTCGGGGTAAATGGCAATTCTTGGTTCCATAATATGTGTTTTATTATAAAACCAGATTGCCCGACAAAACGTGACGCAAATACCAAAAAAGTTTTTATTCCGCCTTCAATGCCGCTACCGGATTAGTGAGTGCGGCCCTGAGAGATTGATAACCAACGGTGAACAAGGTTAATACCAGCAGACTCAACCCTGCACCTATGAAAACCATGACCCCTATATTTACCCTATAGGCAAAGCCCTCCAACCACTGGTGCATAAACCACCAGGACAAGGGAAATCCGAGCAAACAAGCCAGCAAGACCAGGCGAACAAAATCCTTGGAAAGCAAGGTGAATATATGGGCAGTGGAAGCGCCCAATACTTTGCGGATACTAATCTCCTTTTTCCTCCGCTCTGAGGTGAAGGCAGCCAGTCCGAACAGCCCCAGACAGGATATCACCACCGCCAGTACGGCAAAGCATCCAGCCAAAGAACCTACCAAATGTTCAGAGGCATACTGAGCCAGGTTATCATCATCAAGAAAACTGTAATTGAAGGTATAGCCTGGGTTCCATTGACTATTCAATGTCTGTATTTGGTGCAACACATCCCCCTCTTTACCTGGACTAACCCTGACCAGGATGATAAAACTATCGTCAGGAGCCAGTTTGAATACAAAGGGACTGATGGATACATGCAAGGAATTGAAATGGAAATCCTTGACGACACCTATGACGTGGTAATCCTTTCCATATATACGCACCGTGGATCCAATGACATCCTTACGACCAAGGGCCAGCGCTGCTTGCTGATTAATGACTACTGCCGCTGAATCTGTCCCATAAGCGGAAGAAAAACTCCTGCCTTCTGCCATCCGTATCCCCATCGTTTCGATCAGGTTGTAATTGACCGACATCTGGTTAAAGGAAGAAATATCTCCTTTCCCCGAAGCTTCCGGATGGGGTGCAGTTCCCATGTCCGGACCTTCGTTTCCATCTGGCAATATGGGGCTGCGCATCATCGAGGAGACATTGATCACGCCGGGAATGTTGTTTATTGCACCTATAAAGGCCTCCCTTTTTTCCACCGCTTTGCCTTGCAAATCAAAGAACATGACATGTTCCTTATTGTACCCCAGGTCTTTGGTTTCAATCAGTCGGATCTGTCTGTAAATCACCAACACCCCGATCATAAACATCATGGATAAGGTAAACTGAAACAGGACTAGTCCCTTTCTGGCCCATAACTCCCCAAAAGATTGGGGCAATTTCCCCTTCAATACTTCCAGTGGATGGAACCTGGATAAGTAAAACGCAGGATAGCTACCCGCCAGCAATCCCGTGCACAACAGTACCGCAGCGCAGCCCACCCAGAAACCAGGCACGAGGGGCAGGCCCATGGATTTGTGGGTAAGGTTATTAAAATAAGGCAACAGCAACCAAACCCAGACCAGCGCCAATAAAAAGGAGGCAAAAGTCAGCAACATGGATTCTCCCAAAAACTGGCCCACCAAAATGCCCCGGCCCGCACCCAATGTTTTTTTCACACCCACTTCTTTCATTCTGGTAGAGGCCTTGGCCGTGGACAGGTTCATGAAATTAATGCAGGCCATCACCAGGATCAGGGTAGCAATCAAAGTAAACAAACGTATATATTCAATACGGCCTCCCGTTTGTACCCCATTTTCATAATGATCATACAGGTGTTGATCTCCGTAGGCCCGCAGGAAATATTCGTTTTGGCCGGCATCCGGAAATTGGGTGCGCACAAACGCGCTCATTCTTTTAGAAAAAGTCGCATAGTCGGCGCCCTTTTTCAAGCGCAGATAGGTCATGAAGGGTCCGCCCGCACCGGCCCTGGCATTGGGATTAGTGGGAACAATGTCTTTCCAGGCATCTAACGGCAGTACAAAATCATAAGGCGTAGAAGTCTGGGCAGGCATGTCTTTGAACACCCCATTAACCTTCACATCCTTTGAAAAAGAAAACCATTTCCAGGTCATCACCTGGCCCATGGCGTGAGCAGGATCGCCAAATAACTTTGTCGCCAGGGACTCAGAAAGCACAATCCCCTTTGGATCCGCCAACACCTCCTGCGCATTCCCTTGAAGCAGGGGGAAAGAAAACACTTGAAAAAAATGGTCACTAACAAAGTTTCCTTTTGCACCTACCGTATTTTCCGGACTGCTTCCGTGAGCGCCTGGAATACTCATATTGAACGCAGAGAACCACTCCGGTGGGGCGGTAGTCACAAAGTCCTCCACCTCAGGAAATTCCTTCTCCACATCCCTGCCAAAAGTGGCGCTCATAGCATGGTCTGTACTGATGACTCCCTTGTCGTTATGATTGACCATCACCTGCATAAGCTGATGCTGCCCCTCAAACCCCTTGTCAAAAGTGGTTTCATCCAGCACCCAAAGCATACATAGCATAACACAGGCCAGGCCGGCGGATAGGCCGATACCGTTGAGCAACGTAAAACGCTTGTCCTTCAAAAGGTTTCTCCAGGAGATTTTTAGGTAGGAACGGAAAAGCATAGTGACGAGGGGTTTACTCAAATATACTTGAATTGTCTATTTTAGATCCCTTAAGAAAACACATGAGAAAACATTTAACCCTTGCCCCTATTGTATCGGGCTTACTCCTGCTTTCTTCCTTTTCCGGCTTTGCCCAAAGTAGCGATCCGGTCATAGATAAGATTGTTCAGGAAGAAAAAAACAATTCCCAGCTCCAACTGCTGGCCCATGAATTATTCGACTCCATCGGACCTAGATTAGTTGGATCCCCCCAGATAGAAAAAGCCAGGGATTGGGCCCTGGCTAAGTACAAAAGTTGGGGTATAGATGCACATGAAGAGAAATGGGGTGTCTGGAGGGGATGGGAAAGAGGCGTTTCTCATATTGACATGGTTTATCCCCGCCTCAGAACCCTGGAAGCTACCCAGCTTGCCTGGTGTCCGGACATGGGTGGTAAAACCGTCACTGCTGAGTTAATCACCTTGCCTGACTTAGCAGACAGCGCCGCCTACGCCCAGTGGATGGCCACAGCAGTAAAAGGCAAATTCGTCATGGTCTCCATGCTCCAACCAACGGGTAGACCAGACGATAACTGGCAGCAATTTGCCACCCCTGCCTCTTTTGATAAAATGAAAGCCGACCGCAAGGCCCAGACCGACGCCTGGACGGCCATGATCAAAAGGACGGGGTATACCAATAAAACCCTGCCTGTAGCCCTGGAAAAGGCCGGAGCCGCAGCCGTCGTATCCTCCTACTGGTCTCAAGGTTTTGGGGTAGATAAAATTTTCTTAGCCTATACCAAAACCATCCCGTCAATAGACATCATGATGGAAGATTATGGTATGCTTTATCGCCTGGTGCAATCAGGCGCCCATCCCAAGATCAGCATCCATACAGAATCAAAAGAAAGAGGACCTGTTCCCACCTTCAATACCATTGCGGAACTCAAAGGCAGTGAAAAGCCCGACGAGTACGTCATACTCTCCGCCCACTTCGACTCCTGGGATGGCGCTTCCGGCGCCACAGACAATGGAACCGGTACCCTCACCATGATGGAAGCCATGCGGATTTTGAAATTGTTTTATCCTCACCCCAAAAGGACCATTCTCGTTGGGCACTGGAGCAGTGAAGAAGAAGGGCTCAATGGCTCCAGGGCCTTTGTAGAAGACCATCCGGAAATCGTAAGCCACCTACAGGCCCTCTTTAACCAGGACAACGGTACGGGTCGTGTGGTGAACCTCAGCGGTCAGGGCTTCCAGCACGCCGGAGACTTCCTAACCCGTTGGCTCAATGCAGCACCCAGTTGGATCAAAGATTCCATCAAAACGACTTTCCCCGGCACTCCAGGTGGGGGCGGATCTGACTTTGCCAGCTTCGTTGCGGTAGGCGCCCCCGGCTTTTCCCTGAGCTCCCTGAACTGGTCTTATGGCATCTACACCTGGCACACCAACAGGGATACCTACGACAAAATTATTTGGGATGATCTCCAAAGCAATGCCATCCTGGCGGCCATCATGGCCTATGAAGCCAGCGAGGATCCCCAGACCATCACGACCGAAAAATCCACGCTACCCGTAGATCAGAAAACCGGCAAGCAAATGGAGTGGCCGGTGCAAACGAAGTCCATCCGCCGCGGCGGCCTGGATTAAGCTTATCTTTTAGCCCGCTTTTTTATAGGCATCAGCCCTCTAAGACGTCTTTTACGATTGGTTGAGGCTGGATTATGTAGGAGGTGGTGTTAGCCTCAGAATTTGTTTTTTCTTAAATCACAAATTCTGAGGCCGACACCACCTCTTATTTGGGGTCTGTCGAAATAAGCCAAGAGCGAAACTTATCCAGCCGACCACCATCATGGAAGCAAACGACCCTCTATCAGCGTAAGAACCAAGCCGGTCATTTTTCCCGACAGGCAATGCATTCATTTAGTAGGTTAATCATTCAAAACGAGTTATTATGAAGAAATTTCTGCTATCCGCAGTCTGTCTTATCCCCTTATTTTCTTTCGCCCAGTTACTGGACCTTCCATCAGGGAAAAACAAACGGGCCAGCGTATCCGAGGACGTGGGCATTACTCACGTAACCATTACCTACAATCGGCCCAGGGTAAAGGGAAGAGATGGTAAAATATGGGGTACCCTTATCCCAGTAGGATTCTATGATCAGGGATTCGGTACCAGCAAGGCATCTCCGTGGAGGGCAGGAGCCAATGAAAATACCACCATTGAGTTTTCCACCGATGTAACCATCGAAGGGCAGCCCCTACCGGCTGGGAAATATGGCTTTTTCATTGCCTATGGTCCGGATGAATCCACGATTATTTTTTCCAAAAACTCAACTTCCTGGGGTTCATTTTATTATACCCCTGACGAAGACGTACTTAGGGTAAAAGTAAAACCCCAACCCCTGGACCAGAAAGTGGAGTGGCTCAAATATGAGTTCATGGACCAAACGGATACCACGGCAGTCGTTGGTTTGCAATGGGAGAAACTCATGATTCCATTCAAAATAGGTGTTGATTACAACAAAACGCAGATTACCTCACTGAGGAATCAACTGAGGTCTGGATTGAATGGGACCTGGGAAGCTTGGAACCAGGCCGCGGACTGGTGCGTACGTCATCATACCAACCTGGAAGAAGGCCTCTTGTGGGCGGACAGCGCTACTTCCGACAATTTTGGCGGTGGGGGACGCAGTTTTGCAGCCCTGTCCACCAAATCCGAGCTTTTGGAAGACCTTGGAAGGATAGATGAAGCCAAAGCCACCATGCAAAAAGCGCTGCCTTACGGAAGCATGATTGATGTACATACCTATGGGCGCCAGTTGCTGGCAGCCGGTAAAAAGAAGGAAGCCCTTGAGGTTTTCACCATGAATTACAATAAGTACCCAGGTCAGTACATGACACTGGTAGGCATGGCCAGGGGAAATTCGGCGAATGGGGACTATAAAACGGCTCTGAAATATGCCCTTCAGGCTGAACCTATAGTGGATCCGGCCAATAAAACATCGGTGGAAACCATGATAGACAAATTGAAAAACGGACAGGATATCAATTGATTCTGATACGGATGCGTCTAGCCGGCGCACCTTATACGCCCGGATCGCCCCCCAGCGCTTCCGGGCGTTTTGTTGAAACCTAAAATCTGACTACTTTTATTTGAATTAGAATCATAACACTATGGCAATTAACCTGCAAAAAGGCCAAAAAATCGACATCGGTCTTAGTAAAATGAGTGTGGGTCTGGGATGGACTCCACATGAGGGCACAGGATTTGACTTTGACCTGGATGCTTCTGCCTTTATGGTAGACGCGGGCAGACTTATTCCCGATGAAAAGTACTTTGTATTTTATGGAAATACCGATTCTCCGGACACCGCCCTGCACCATACAGGGGATGACCCAACAGGAGGCAACAGCGCCGGCGGAGATGATGAAACCATACAGGTGGATCTCTCCAAAATCGACCCACGCATCCAGGAGATTCTCTTTGTCGTTACCATTTACGACGCCACCCCTCGTAGGCAAAACTTCGGGCAAGTAAGGGATTCCTATATACGCATCGTCGACGACAGTACAGGGCTGGAAGTAGCCAAATACGAACTGGGAGAAGACTTTTCCATAGAAACAGCCGTAGAATTCGGCAGGCTTTACAAAAAGGACGGCAAGTGGAAATTCGAGGCTTCCGGTATCGGTTATAAAGAGGAACTGGCCTTCTTCCTGTCCAAATATTATAAGGGGCAGATCATAAAATAATCATAACACAAACCTAACTTAACAACTACGGTATGGCCATTAACTTAGTAAAAGGGCAAACGATTGATCTGCGCAAAGGAGATAAAGGAGAGACATACGACCTCTCAGAAGTAACCATTGGATTGGGCTGGGATGTGCGCAAGAAACAAGGTGCCGGTGGATTCTTATCCAAATTATTTTCAGCAGAAGGAGAAGAACAGGAATATGACCTGGATGCCATTGCCTTCCTGCTGGATGATAATGGAAAGGTAGCCAACCTTGGAAGGACGGTGGAAAAGGACGGCCGACAGGTTGGCCTCTATGAAGGAGACATCATCTACTTTAATTCCATGCGGCATCCCTCCGGAAATATCTGGCTGACGGGTGATAACCGGACGGGAGCAGGGGACGGGGATGATGAACAGATCATCGTTCGGCTGGATTCCCTCGATCAGCGTTATCAAAAGGTTGTATTTCTGGTATCCATCTATCATGGCAGGGTCAACCACCAGCACTTCGGCATGGTGGAAAATGCATTCATACGTGCCGTCGACCGGCATGGGAAAGAAATAGCCAAATTCAATATTTCCGGTGACGCCACCTATAACGGTATGTGTTCGATGATCTTTGCGGAAGTATACAGGAAAGACGGCACCTGGAAATTCAGGGCTATCGGAGAACCCCATCAAACGGATAGTTTCGTGGAGTTGCTCAAAGGGAGGTATACCTATTGAGGCTGTATAGTCACTATTCCTTTGACTTGTGGATGACCTTAATCAGGTCTAATCCTTCCTATAAAAAAGAAAGGGCCACCTACCTTTTTAGGAAAGCCAATTTTAAAGGCAAAACCCTGGAAGCGGTTTCCGAGGTGTTCAGAAAAGTAGACTTGATGGCCAATGCCATCAATGAACGGACCGGCGGACACATACATGCGGAGGAACTGTATTTATGGGTCATAGGTTGGATCAATGATGGAGACGAAAGTATCATTCAAAGCATAGACATGGGAACTTTATACCAGGAAATGGAAGCGATCTTCCTTTCCAACCCTCCGGGTCTATATGCGGAAGATACGCTGAAGTCCCTGCTGAATATTCGAGAGGCCACGCCAGCCTCCAGTTTCAGCATCCTGAGCAATACCGCCTTTATTAAAGGCAGCACCTTGAGAAAAATTTTGCCGGATCTGGGATTAGGAGATTTCTTCGATTTCCAGTTATTTTCAGACGAAGCGGGTATGTCCAAACCTAACCAGGCTTTTTTCCAGCAAATGCTGGATGAAGTTTTCAAGCTAAGGGGGAGACTGGATCCCAGGGATATAGTCCATATTGGAGATAACCCCATAGCGGACGTTGAAGGGGCTTCCAAAGCAGGAATAGCACAGTTTTTGGTAAACGCCAACCATCTAAGCATCGCATCACTTTGTGTAAAACCATGACACTCACTTTTTCCTTACATAAAATCACTTCCCCTCCCGGCCAGGAGGGATCTGCCGACTATTCCCGCTTTCATTTCGGCTTCAGCCCCCAGGAATATTCCCGTTTTAAGTTCGGAGATGGTGCAGTCGCTAAGACTTATGGCCGGGAGCTGGCCGAAGGCTTTATCGTCTCCCACCTAAGCAAACAGCCCATTTCCCGCCAACTGGTCGTGGTATCCAGCCCTTATAGTTTTATTCCTACAGCCACCTTTGCCATGAAGGATCATTTTGTGTTCCGCCTTAACCGTTGGCTGGCTGACCAGGGCTTACCAGTGGTACAGGAAACCAAAGTGCACCGCACCGTTACCTACAAAGAAGACTACGGGGAACTCAACGCAGCACAAAGAATACAACTCATAGGAGCAGATTCATTCCATATAGACCGGAGTTTCCTGGAAGGGAAAACCGTCTTATTTCTGGACGATATCCGCATCACCGGTGGGCATGAAAGGATGATCCTTAAAATGGTTGAGGAGTATAACCTTCAAAGCCCGGTATACCTGCTTTATTTCGCAGAGCTGGTCTCTCCGGAGGTACATCCCAGCATCGAGAATTACCTGAATTACCACGCGGTAAAGTCCATTTTCGATTTGAAGCCCCTGATTGGTAGCCCACATTTCCTGCTCAATACCAGGGCTACGAAATTCATGCTGCATTATGACGCCGATGCTTTCCGTATATTTATAGACAATCAAACTCCGGCATTCCTGGAGTATCTTTACGATATGGCTTTAGGCAATGGATACCATACCATAGAAGCCTATCAAAGGAACCTGGATTATTTAAAAGCCCGGGTAAATACCATTCAAAGACCTTCCCACAAATTAATGTAACAATCATGGATAACAACCTTTCTCCAGAAAACCTGCCGGATCTGACCGGATCTGCTTCTACTCCCTCTTTACCCGTTGTTAAGCTGGACAAGGATGGCAATGTCAATACAGCAGCCCTCACCCCTGCGGACAACCAGAAATATGAGGGCATTGCAAAGGTCCTCAATCCTTCCGATGGCGGCACCATCCTCAATTATGGCGCCGACCTCCAGGGCTCCATGGAAAAATACTCCAACGACTTCCTCACTTCTGTGCGGACCTTCAATTCCGGAGAAGTAGGCAACCTCATCAATGACCTGCTCACGGAATTAAAAATCATTGATGTGGACGAGCTCAATCAAAGTCCCGTTAAATCATTCTTCTCCAAAATCCCCTTCTTTAAGAATGTGGTGATGGATGTGCAGAAGCTATTCCAGAAGTACGATACCGTCGTCTCCAACATAGACAAGATCACCAATAAAATTAAAGCCGGCAGGATCAATTCCATCAAGGACAATGCTTCCCTGCAAACGATGTTCGATGCCAACGTGAATTATATCCACCAGATGGAAGACCTGGTCATCGCAGGACAGCTCAAACTGAATGAACTCCAGGGCACCCTTGCAAATATGGAAGCCAATGCGGCTAATTTCCAGGATTATGAAATCAGCGATATGAGGGATTTTGTCGACAGGTTGGACAAACGGTTGGCAGACCTTAAAACGGTCCGCTTTATTATGCTTCAATCCCTGGCCCAGATACGGGTAGTGCAAAACAACAACAACTCCATCGCCGACAAAGCACAGTCCATAGTCACCACCACCATCCCTGTTTGGAAAAACCAGCTTACCATAGCCGTTGCCCTTCAACGTCAGAAGGCCAATGTCGAAATGCAGCAAAAAGTTTCCGAAACCACCAATACCATTCTTCAGAAGAATGCAGAGCTGCTCAAACAAAACAGCATCAACGTGGCCAGGGAAAATGAAAAAACAGTGGTTTCCATCGACACCCTGAAAAAAACAACCCAGAACCTCATTGAAACACTCACAGAGGTAAAACGCATCCACGACGAAGGCGCTCAAAATCGGGCCAACCTAAATTCAGAATTGGCCACTCTGGAAACAGAACTCCGGAAAAATGTGTCCAACGTCAAGTAGTTTTGGCCAATGGAGGAAAACCGGCGTCAAATATTAAATGAATCTTCTGGAATCATCAGCAAACTGCAACTACTGAGTGCGTTTTTTGAGGATGAGGTGATTTACAAGATATACGTGCGCTCGCAGGTGATCCATCAGTTGTTTATGACCAACACTGACCTGGACATCAACCGGCTTTCCCTGTTCCACCTCCAGTTCACAGAAACCGTGATCGGCCTGCTTCGGAAAGTAAAGCAGTCCAACGAGCAAAACGTAAACATACTCTATGAGGAAATAGGCCAGAACCGGGCTATGGTGGAAGGATTGGAGGACACCCTCCTTTCAGAAACAGCCTTTAATCAGGATAAGCAAAGACAGGCACAGAAAATGGACCTGTCCCTGCGCAGGTTGTACCAGGTACTCGCCGAAGATGCGCCAGACTACCCCTTTTCTCATAACATCAACGCTTTTAGCGCCCGGTATGCCCAGGACTTCTATCCAGATGTAACACCCGACTTGTTTAGCGAGCTGATTCAGTATAACCCCTCCGAAGTATACAGCAATACCTATGCAGTCATTCAACGGAAGCTACTCGGACAGATCAATAAACAGGGATACAGAAGTGTGTTCCACATGGGATTGAAGGCGGGGAGCCAGGTATTGGAAACCTACAAATTTGCAGATGCAGAAACGTATTACCTATACCTGAGTTCTGGAAATTTGTTCTTGTTTTTTCATCCGGAAAAAATACAAGACCTTGGCCTGGATAACCATTCCGCATCAAAAAAGGCTAGATTAATAAGGGAGCTCAAAGACCACAATGCCCGGTTGGAAAGCAATATTTCCGCTGCAAAAACTTTCCTTCCGGCACCCCTCAAAGCCTTACTGGCTGAATATTATCGTAAGATATCGGACATCAACTTCCTGACACAAAGCGACTTTGAGGTACAGGCCAACATTTTAAAAACCATGCTGAATACAGACTCCATATGATTGCTGAGAATATACAACAAATCACTGCTGATCCCATCAATGCCCTGGCTATTATTGGTAACCTCATCGTGTTGGAAAGCCTGCTCTCTGTAGATAATGCAGCCGTTCTGGCAACCCTGGTCATGGACCTCAAGCCCCAGGACAGAAAAAAAGCGTTGCGTTATGGAATCCTGGGCGCCTATGCCTTCAGGGGCACCGCCATGGTGTTTGCCTCCATCCTGATAAAAATCTGGTGGCTTAAAATTGCAGGTGGGCTATACTTGCTCTACCTGGTATGGGATTGGTGGAAAGGAAAGCAAACCGAATCCAAAGAAGACGATTTCATCAATAAGGAAGGAAACTGGCTCTATAAAGCAACCAAAGGAGCGCTGGGCACCTTTTGGGCCACGGTCGCATTGGTAGAACTCATGGACATGGCCTTTTCCATGGATAATGTATTCGCAGCCGTTGCTTTTTCCCCCAATATCATCCTGGTTTGCACCGGCGTCTTCATTGGCATACTGGCCATGCGCCTGGTAGCCCAGTGGTTTGTGCAATTGATGGAAACGTATAGCTTTTTGGAAACGGCGGCTTTTATCGTGATAGGCATACTAGGCCTTAAGCTGGTGCTTTCTGCCTGGCAACACTTTTTCCCTGATCGAGCCGAAAGCAAGTTTTTAGGTAGTCATATGGCAGACATCGGCACCTCTGTTTTGACCATAGCCATCTTCTTCACCCCTATAGTCACCAGCTTGATCTTCGATTGGCCCAGTAAGAAGGTGAAAAAAACGTAAGGCCTGAAGGCCTAAGTTCTCTATTTCCCGGGTGTAGCACTGGCAGCGGCCACCGGCGTGCTGGAGAATAGCGCGTTATGCAGCGCATACATGGTTGGCGGATGGTCCCTGTACACACCTGTCAGTTTTCCATGCTTATTGTATACAGCGATAAATGGGAATCGTTGTACCCCATAATGTTTTTCTACCTGAAAGGAGAGCCCTTCTGTTCCAATAAAAAACGGTGCATCATCCAGGTGACAAGCACGGATATATTCCCCCACCTCTAAAATGGGCCTGAATGTAACCATCACCACTTGTACCCCTTTAAAAAGTGGCAGATTAGCCGCCAGAGAATCCCCTAAATGCTGGCAATGCTCACACTTGGGGGAATAATATACCATCATCAAAGGCTTGTGCGGATTGAGATCCGCCTTGGTCATGCTCTTCCTTTCTTTGTACAGGTCTATGGAAAAATTCGGAATATAGGCCGACGAATCAACTGAGACGGATGCCGAAGGCGCCGCAGCCAGCGCAGGTTTCGTTTGTCCCCATACATCAGGGGCCCCAAAGAGCAGGGCAAACAATGCCGGAATGATCCACTTTTGCATGCCCAATATTAAGAAATCTATTTGTATGCGTTTTCAATGTCCTCCAGTTTTATGCCTTTGGTTTCAAACAGGTATTTACGGACAAAGAAAATCATACCCGCATTCAACACTGCATACACCAGAAAAGTTTCTCCCCCACCCATTTTGTTGAGCATATAGGGAAAGACCTGTATGACAAGGGCATTGGCGGTCCAGTTACCCATAACGGCTATGGAAGTGGCCGTCCCCCTGATTTTATTTGGAAAGATCTCCGCCACATATACCCAAACCACGGCACCCCAGCTACAAGCAAATCCACCTATATACAGGAATATGGCCACCAGCACATAATAATTGTCCAATTTACCGACCCAAAACAATATGCTCAACAACAGCATACAAAGGCTCATCACCCCCGATCCAATCAAGAGCAATTTTTTTCTTCCGTACTTATCGATGAACCCAAAGGCAAGGATGGTAAACAACAGGTTGGCAACCCCCAGCAATAAAGTCTGTAGCAAAGGACTGAGGTCTGTATGGGTATGATCGAAAATCAGGGGCGCATAATAGAAGATCAGATTGATCCCGGTCAACTGAGCTAGTCCGGCAAACACCAATCCGATAATGACGATCTTTTTATATCGGGGAGAGAACACTTCCTTCAAACTCCCAGTCCCTGCTGTTCCCATTTCAGTCTCTACCTCTTTCAACTGCTCTTCGGCCTTTTGTTTATTTCCGAATATTTTTTCGAAGATCTTTTCCCCTGCCTCAGCCATTCCTTTCAGGGTTAACCAACGGGGGCTTTCCGGCACCAGCATCAGCAACAGGAAAAAAGCAATGGAAGGGATCAATGCAGCCCCCAGCATATAGCGCCAGAAATTATCCTCGTGCAAAAAAGAGGTGTGGGCATTGACAATGGCATAATTGGACATGGAGGACAACAAGATACCCGTTACGATAGCCAGTTGCTGGAGCATACCCAACCGCCCCCTGGATTCGGCAGGAGCAACCTCAGATATATAAATAGGCGCAATCGTGGAAGCCATCCCTATGGCAATTCCACCGACAAAGCGGAAAACGACCAGGCTCATAAAACCAGTGGCCAACCCGCTACCCAAGGCCGCTATGATGTATAGCAAAGCGGTCAACACCAGCATTTTTTTTCGCCCATAGCTATCGGCCAATTTACCAGCTACCGCTGCCCCTGGAATACAACCAATGGAAGTAGCGGAGACAACCAGCCCCAGTTGAGAGGCATTCAATGTAAAAGCCTTAGTAAGGAATTGAAGCGTTCCGGCAATCACAGCCGTATCAAAGCCAAATAGTAATCCACCCAAAGCAGCAACCGAAGCTATTCTAACGACATAACCTTTCATATGGACTTATTTAAGATTAAATATACGTTTTCCACATAATATAAAAGGACGACCTGTTGGTCGTCCAGCGTAGTCAAAAAAATCCACAACTCTTCTTTTATTCCCAAACCGGTCGGGAAAAATATCTTTTCGGGTATTGGAAAAATTAAAAAATCGTTATCTTGACCCTGCTTACGTGCGGGTTTATGCCTTCATCGAAGCAGACATGAGAAAATTGAAGTAGCAACCTCATCCCCATCAGAGTGGAGAGGTTGCTAATTTTTTTTAGCCCCTATCATCAGGAATCATTCCAATGCTGACGCCTTGGAATAATGCAAAGGCCTCCTGGAAATGATAAAAGTCAGGAGTTTATTTAAGTCTTCCCCTTTGTAGTTATACCGGAACTCACATTCTTTCACGTGCAGATAAGCTGTACTCCGGTTAAGCCCCCTGAACTTAGACAAGCGGCTCTTGGCCAAAGACCAGAACAAATCATACTCGTCCAGCTCGTCCCTCAACCTTATTGCCGGAGTCTCCAACTTAGTTAACTTCCAATCCCCGATGTCCACCAGGGCAGTATAGCGGTTTTGACGTTCTCCAAATAATTCCCCCAGCGGGAAATCTGAAAGTTCACCAAACCGCACTAATTGATCGTACTCCTGACGGGAAAGCAAGTCCACAAAAAGCTTTTGGTCACTGCGGGCTATCCCATATAACCAGCCTACGTCGTCTTGCAATACTTCTTCAGGAAAGGCCGGTACTGATCCTGCGTGAACAGGCATAAAGGAGAATGCGCCTGCCATTCGATACCTGGGGTTATGCTCTTCGCAATATTTGGCAATATGCGTGCGGATCAATTTGAGGTAATTGTTGATAGTTACCCTGCTGACTCCGCTGATGTCAGCAATCTGTGTGGCGGTCAAATCCTCGCAGAAAAGGCGGATGATCTCCTTACATTTCCTTTCTGAGAGGTGAGCACCTTTCATCATTTTGTTTTTCATAAACAGCTTTCGCGTTTAAATTGGCTATACTTAAAAAAACGACATCGCGCCCTCAATTGCTGGTTTGCGATTTCTTCATGGCACTACAAATAACATCAAAATCGGTTAACTAAACGGCAAAATCTGTTAAAATATTTCTAAGAGTAGTCTAAAATGTACAAATGGATAGGTTAGGCGATAAGCGATCCGTTCATGATTAATATGACCACTTCTGGATATGTTTTCGATCTCATCCGATTGTTAATCAATTTTGTACGATACGTTTCGTTGAATGGGCGCTCGTAATTTTTGAGAAATTCCGATACCTGATCGGCCTGTACATCTGATGATAGGTTGGATCAAGATAATTATTCATTTAATAATTTCTCTAATTGCTGGGCCAACTTATCTGCATTGGGCAGCATCGCCGTCTCCAGTCCCATATTCATGGGAACAGCAGGAAGGTCCAGGGCCCCCAAAACCGCCACAGGGCTGTCCAACCATCGGAAACAGGCTTGGCTTACCCGTCCTGCCAACGCTTCTGCAAAGGAGTTAGTTTGCTGCTCCTCGGTGATTATCAAACACTTACCATGAACCTTTACGCTTTCAAACACCAAATTCTCATCCAACGGATACAGGGTCCTCAGGTCTATGACCGTTACCCTCCCTTGAAGGTTGGGATGTGCAGCAGCACTGAGGGCCCAGTAAACGCCCATTCCATAAGTAATCACACAACAACTATCGCCCTGGCCTACCCGAGCCGGATGTGCTTCCAGAACAACACTACCCTTTCCAAGGGGTAAAATATAATCGGAGGCCGGTTCAATGGTCCTGGCGCCCTCCGTGCCGGGCACCTTACTCCAGTAAAGCCCCTTATGCTCCAGCATGACCACCGGATTAGGGTCAAGGAAGGCCGCCTTCATCAATCCCTTCATATCTGCCGCATTAGAAGGATAAACCACTTTAATGCCCTTAATGGATAGCAAAGTTGTCTCTATACTCCCGCTATGGTAAGGACCTCCTCCTCCATATGCCCCTATAGGAACACGGATCAATGTCTGTTGAGGAAATTTACCCTTACTGAGGTAGCAGGCTTTTGATATTTCCGTCACCAATTGATTGAAGCCAGGATAAATATAATCTGCAAACTGCACCTCCACTATGGGCTTTAACCCCAACGCCACCATACCTGCGGTAGAGCCTATGATATAAGCTTCCTGAATGGCGGTGTTGAATACCCGATGATCTCCAAACTTCTCTCCAAGGGTAGCAGCCTCCCGGAATACACCACCCAGGCGCTTTCCAATATCCTGCCCGTAGAATAAAGCTTCCGGGTATTGTGCCAAGATATCTTCCAGGGCGTGTAAAGCCGCATCTACCATCATCACTTTAACGCCATCCTTAGGACTGCGCTCACCTTTTTCTTCAACAACCGGGGTAGGCAGGAATACATACGAAGCAACCGTTGCAGGATCTGGCTCCGGCGCTTTAACCGCTTCCGAAAAATGTTGATCGACTTGCTCTTGGGCGCCGGCTTCCACTGCCCTTATCCTTTGTTGGTCCACACCCCTTTCCAGCAGTAGCCGTTGGAGTTTGGGCAACGGATCATCAACCCTATGTGCCTCCAGGTCCGCTTCATCTCTGTAAAATTCCCTCCGCACCCCACTGGTATGATGCCCGAGTAAAGGGACTTTGGCCTGAACCAACCAGGGTTCCCTATGTTGTCTTACATGATGTATCACCTCACCCATGACCCTATAACTCTCATCAAACAGAGAGCCATCCACCCTTACCCTATGCATGCCAGGAAAACCCGAAGCATAGGTATAAGCATCCATAGCCCTGCTTTCTGAATACGGTACACTGATCCCCCATTGATTATCCTGGACCAGGTAGATGATGGGTAGTTTTTTAAGCACTGCGACCTGAAAGGCCTCGCTGACTTCCCCTTCCGTTACCGAAGCATCCCCCAGGGAACAGACGACTACCGGCGCCAAGCCCTGTCCACCAGGGCTGTCCCCTTGGTCCTTCGTCGACCCGAAGCCCTTGCTGTACCCATCCTGCCCTTGGCGTTCCTGCCCCTTCCATTCTTGTCCCTGGCGCTTCAGACCCGTCGTTTCCAAATATTGTATACCCTGGGCAATACCCGTGGCAGGAATCACCTGCATACCCGTAGCCGAGCTTTGATGAATGATGGTTGGTTTACCATCCCCCCTATGGTTAGGGTGACCATAATACTCCCTACCTCCGGTAAAAATATCGGTTCCCTTGGCTAGTAATTGAAGCATGAGTTGAAAGGGGGTAAAACCCAATCCCAATAATATACTTTCATCCCGGTAATAGGGGCTCACAAAGTCCTGGGGATGCAAGTGGAAGGCCGTGGCCAACTGGATAGCCTCATGTCCCCTGGAGGTGGAATGAACATATTTGCAAATGGCCCTGTTGCGCTCATAGGTACTGGCCATACTGGCTGCCGTATACATCAGCCTGTAGGCCTCCAACAATAAATCCAGATCCGTCATAACAAACATTCGTTCTTCTACAGGCACCAAAAAAAAGGCGGATGATTCGCCTTATTTAATATCTACTTTTAATACAGAATCATCTTCCAGGAAACACTCCAGCTCATCCCCCACCACGCATTCTCCGACGCCGGGAGGTGTACCCGTAAAGATCACGTCTCCAATATTGAGTGAAAAATACTGGGAAATATTGGCTACAATTTTATCAAAGGTAAACAACATATTTCCGCTATTTCCTTGCTGTACTAATTCTTCATTTTTATATAGGCAAAAATTGATATGTTTCCTTTGCGCCTCAGGGTTAAAGTCCTTCCAGGTCCCAATGGCAGCGGAATTATCCCAGGCTTTGGCCTTTTCCCAGGGAAGGCCCTTGTCTTTAAGCTCCTTTTGGATATCCCTGGCGGTGAAATCTATGCCTACCGTGAGACCGTTATAATACCGGGAAGCATAACGCTCCTGTATATACTTACCATTTTTGCTGATCCTAAGCACCAGTTCTACTTCATAATGCAGATCATTGGTGAACTCCGGATAGTAGAAAGGCATATGGGGTTGCAAAAGCGCGCTCTTTGGCTTCATGAACAGCACAGGTTCATCCGGTATTTCATTACCCAACTCTTTAGCGTGTTCTGCATAGTTTCGTCCTACACAAAATATTTTCATTAGCGTGATTTTATCTCATGCATTGCCCTCTTAAGTGGCCTATGTCATGAGTTCAGGTTTGAAAAAAGCAGGATATTGGGGGAAAGATTACAGCGAATATAAGCAATTACAAAAGAGTTGCTAGCTACCGGATGTTGAATTATTTACCTTGTTCATCGTTTTTTCGATTCCTTCCAGTACCAGGGACTCTATCGCAGCTACAGACTGGGCTATTTTGTCATCTACAACGGGGGCCTCATCAGGTTTCCATTTGCCTAATACAAAGTCGATCTGACGCCCTTTGGGGTAGTCATTACCAATGCCAAATCGCAATTTGGGGTATTGATCCGTGCCCAAAGTAGCCTGAATATCTTTGAGGCCATTATGACCGGCATCGCTACCTCCCCGGCGTAACCGAAGCTTGCCCAGGGGAAGCGCCAGGTCATCCACGATGACCAGAATTCTGTCAACCGGAATTTTCTCCCTATCCATCCAGTATTTGACGGCCTTACCGCTCAAGTTCATATAAGTGGTTGGCTTTATGCAAACCAGGACCTTGTTCTTCAACCTGACCTCCGCAAAAATGGCGAGTCGCTCCAGGGAAAAATCCCCACCTATTTTTTGGACCAGGGCATCGATAACGTCAAACCCTATATTATGTCGGGTATGCTCATATTCCTGTCCAATATTTCCAAGGCCGGCAATCAGGTACTTTTCCATCTATATCAAATTTACGGAACAAAAGCAGACCAGCTTTATGGCCGCGCCTTGTCTTTGCACCAAAAAATGGTCACCGGCTATCAAAATGCAGCGGCACAGCCGCTGCACCGATTGGTGAAGCCAACATAAAAACGGCCGCACAGCGGCCGTGCCCGAAGGGCCATTATTAATGGTTTCTCCTGCCCAGGTTATTTTTGCATATTACCTGGGTAGGAGAAACAAACGGCTCCGCAGATTTTCTCTGTAGAGCCGTCCTATACGTTTTAAGTTGAATAGTCCTGATATAAAACTATTTCTTCGCAGCCGCAGATTCTTCCTGGCGCAGGGCACGGGTAGTCACAACGGAAGCAATGGGAATACGGGGAGAGTTCAGCACTTCGTATTGAGGAGCTTTCACGTCTTCCACGCGAATGTTCGCATTGAGTTCGAGGTTGGTGATGTCCACTTCGATGTTTTCGCGGAGATCCTTAGGATAAGCCTTAATCTTCAGGTTCTTCATCTTAGTCACCAGTTTACCACCGGCTTTTACGCCTTCAGAGACACCTACGAACTTCAAAGGAATAGTAGCTACTACTTTTTTGTCGTCCACCAGTTCCAGCAGATCAATATGAATGAGGTGATCACTCACTTTGTCGAACTGAAGGTCCTTAATAATGCATTTATAGGTTTTACCGCCTGCCTTAATTTCCACGAACTGGAAATCCGGTGTATACACCAACGGTTTGAAATCAGCAGCAGGAGCGGTAAAATTAATCTCCTGAGCACCCCCATAAATTACACCAGGCACGAGTTCCTGAGAGCGAAATTGGCGGGTGGCTTTTTTGCCAAATTCGGTCCTCAGTTGTCCTTCGATTGTAATTGTTTTCATTTTATCTAAATTTTAGTTTTAAGCCTTTTATCGTTTTTCCCTCAATTGGGAATGTATAAACAAACTGGTAATACTCTTGTTTTCAAATGCATTCCGGATCGCCACTGCAAACAACTCACTTACCGAAATCACTTTAATTTTAGCGCTATGTTGTTTTAGCGGAATGGTATCACACACGACCAATTCATCCAGCACAGAGTTTTCAATGTTATCGTATGCTTTTCCACTCAAAACAGGGTGGGTACACAAAGCCCTGACACTTCTGGCCCCCTTTTCTATTAATAACCCGGCACTTTTAGCCAAGGTTCCTCCGGTATCACAGATATCATCGATGAGCACGATATCTTTTCCAGTCACATCCCCTATCACTACCATGCTGGAAATCTCGTTGGCTCGTTTACGGTGTTTGTCGCAAATGACCATTTCTGCGTCAAAATAACTGGCAATTTCCCGTACCCGATTGGCCGATCCCACATCTGGGGCCGCAAAGGTAAGATTTTCCAGCTTTAATTTTTCAATATAAGGGATAAATATCGCCGAACTGTCCAAATGGTCTACGGGGATGTCAAAATACCCTTGAATCTGAGGCGCATGCAAATCCATGGTAATGACTCTGTCGGCACCTGCGGCCACTAACATATTGGCTACCAACTTAGATCCAATGGCGACTCGGGGTTTATCCTTACGATCCTGACGGGCATACCCATAATATGGTATGACTGCAATCACTTTATAAGCAGAAGCCCTCCTGGCAGCATCAATCATCAGCAATAGCTCCATAATATTGTCTGTGGGAGCAAAAGTGCTTTGAATCAAAAACACATAATCTCCCCTGATGCTTTCCTGGAAAACCGGTTGGATCTCCCCGTCGCTGAACCGCGACACGGTGATCTTACCCAATTTGGCCCCGTAACTACGGGCGATTGCTTCTGCAAGGTATTGAGAACCCGTACCGGAAAAGATTTTTGCAGAACTCATAGCGGTTTTAATGTGGGCCAAAGGTAAAGTTTCAAACAGGAAGTTGGTTATATAAGTTAACACAAAATTTACCCCCATGCCTAAAACCAAACTCCGTCTGAAAGTTCCAGACCCATTGGAACTCAAAAAGGCCCCCATCCATTCCTGGGCCAGGGATGACCGTCCCAGGGAGAAACTGGATGATAAAGGGAGTCATACACTCAGCACCGCCGAACTATTGGCCATACTCATTGGATCGGGCACCCGAAATAGCTCGGCGGTGAATATAGCTAAGGCAATTATGGATTATTGTAAAAATGAAGCCAGCATCCTGGGCCAACTGAGCCTGCGGGATTTCATGAAGTTTAAAGGAGTTGGGCTAGCCAAAGCCGCACAATTGGCAGCAGCGCTGGAATTGAGCAGACGTATGCAGATATCCCCTTATCCTGGACCCGTTTCCGTAACCAATTACGCCGATGTTATACGCCAGCTCCGGGGATTTGTCAAAGACCACCACCAGGAAGTGTGCTTAATCCTATTTGTGAATCAAAGAAATGTGATCACCCACTACGAAGAAATCGGAAAAGGAACAATGACCTCCTGCCTTATAGATGTCCGCATCGTAATCAGGAAGGCCCTTGAAAGACATGCCCTAGGGATCATTCTTTGCCACAATCACCCTAGTGGAACACCAGCGCCAAGCCAGGCCGATATCGAGATAACCCAAAAACTGAAAGAAGCTGCTTCAACCATGGACATAAGGGTATTGGATCACCTAATCATTTGCAAGAATGATTGCTTCAGCTTTGCAGAAAGGGGTTTACTACGGTAAGTGGCCATGGGCCTGGTTCCTATCGTATTACCTCGCGGCAGTCATGGAAGTAGGATAATCCTCCACTGCCGTTCCCCATTTGGAGGGCTTATCTCCCATCACCAGCTCCAACACACCACCTTGAATAATATCGGTATGGGTGATGTAAGATTTCTTGTATTGCTTACCGTTCAGCTTTGCGCCTTGAATATATTTATTCTGAATACTATTATTGATTGCCTTGACCACAAAAGTCTTTCCTCCCGGCAGAGAAATGGACGACTGGTCAAATAAAGGACTTCCAATCACATATTGCCCGCTGGCCGGATTGACGGGATAAAATCCAAGTGCGCTGAACACATACCAGGCGCTCATTTGTCCACAGTCTTCATTGCCACAAAGGCCATGGGGGGTATTATTATAGAGGCTGTCCATGATCAGACGGATCTTTTCTGCGGTCTTCCAGGGAGCCCCAGCATAATTGTACATATAGGCTATGTGGTGAGAGGGTTCGTTACCCTGGGCATATTGGCCGATCATACCGCTAATATCCGGTGAAGTATTGTCTCCCTTCAATGCAGAAGGCACAATGAACAAAGAATCCAGTTTACGGATGTAAGCCTCTTTACTTCCAAACAAATTAATCAGTCCCTGGGGATCCTGTGGCACAAACCAACTGTGTTGCCAGGCATTGCCTTCTGTATACATGGCCTTATCGGCATCGTGCTCAGAGTAGTAAGGATCGAAGGGGGTAACCCAGGAGCCGTCTGCCTTTTTTGCCCTGAAAAAACCAGTTTGCTTATCAAACAGCGGCACATAAGAATGAGCCCTTTTCATGAACTCCGTATAATCATCGACCCTGTTCAGGAATTTGGCCACTTGCGCAATACACCAGTCATCATAGGCGTATTCCAGTGTAATGGTTACACTGCTACCCATTTTGTCCTGGGGAAGATACCCATACTGCCTATAGAAGTTAGATCCGCGAATGTTCTGAGCAGCGCTTTTCTTCATAGCCATATAAGCCTTCTCTATATCAAAGCCTTTAATGCCTTTTAGAATAGCATCAGAAATGACCGCCACGGAATGATATCCCGTCATACAATTGGTTTCATTGTATTCCAGGTCCCATATAGGGAGTAATCCGTATTGATCATAAAAATCCAGGTAGGAATTAATAATATCGGGCACCCTAGCAGGTTGGGTGATAGTAAACCAAGGATTATTGGCCCGGAAAGTATCCCAAATGGAATGAACCGTGTACCGGGTTCCTGTGGCCTGGGCTGGCTTTCCATCTATGCCTTTATAACGGTTATCCCTATCTGTAAAAGTCACCGGAGCCTCACAGCTATGGTATAAAGCTGTATAAAAAGTTTGCTTCAGTTTGACATCAGACGTAATCACCTCCACTTTACCCAACTCATCCTGCCAGGCATCTTTTGCTATTTTAGCTACCGCATTAAAGTCCCATCCCGGAATTTCTACCAGGCTTTTTTTGGCGCCGTCTATATCCGCAAAGGACAGCCCCACTTTCATTTCTATACGTTCTGCGCTCTTAGTATCAAATACCAGGCAAGCCTTCACGTCCTTACCCTCTGCCTGATCTCCACTCACCTTAGTCCCGTCACTATACAGTACCAGATCTTTCACCGGCTTAGACAATTGTACCGCGAAATACACCTTTTGGTCCTTAGCCCATCCAGTAGAATAACGATACCCTACGAAAGTGGAATCATTAATCCTTTGAAAAAATCCACCTGTAGCCTTATCCCAGTTGATGGCAAATCCCAAATCAAAGCGGATCATAGCGTCTGAAGCCTGTGGGAAAATGTAACGGTGCATCCCCGCATGCAGGGTAGTCGTCAATTCTGTCCAAATATTAAAGTTTTTGAGCAAAACCGCATAGTACCCCGGCTTGGCCGTTTCCCGGTCATGACTATACGTACTTTTGATGGGTTGAATACCAGGAGCTATCCCCACAGAAGGCATCACCGAAATATCACAAAGATCGCCGATTCCCGTACCACTCAGGTGCAAATGTGAAAACCCACTGATCACAGAATCCGCATAGTTATACCCACTACACCAATCCCAACCAGCCGTGCCATTATCCGGACTGAGCTGAACCATTCCAAAAGGAACCGTAGCTCCCGGATAAGTATGTCCATGATCCGCTGTCCCAATAAAAGGATCTACATAATCCACTGCCTGTGTTTGGGCCGACAGTTCTGAAGCCACAAGCAATCCAGCCACCAGCAGGCCGTAAGAAGGGAATAACTTCATAAATGCGTTATTTGCAAACGTTTTTAGTAAGCCTGCAATATAGTACATCCTGCTAAAACGATTTATTAAAACATTCCCAAAGTCCCGCCAGCGGCCCCGCTTCGCTTCTTTACTCCAGCAGTCCCAAGAGGTTTTGAAACTCAATTTCATTCTGATCGCAAACTCTCTGCCGGATTAGCCTTTGCCGCCTTTAACGATAGGAAAAAAACAGTCGCCAATGCCAATATGGCCATAAGTACCGAAGCTTCGATAAAAACCATCCAGCTTAGAGGGACGCGATAAGCATATTTATTCAACCAGTCATGCATGACCCATGCGGAAACTGGAATGGCCAACATAAGGGACAACACTACCGGTCTGAGAAAATCAACAGCCAATCGGGTAGCTATACCTTCTACGGACGCTCCCAGCACCTTCCTGATGCCAATCTCCCTTATCCGCTGCTGTGCGGAGAAGGTCGCCAGTGCTAATAGCCCCAGACATGCAATGATGACGGTGATTATAGTAAAAACGCTCATCAGATCGGCCAGCATATCCTCCGCTTTATATTGTCGGTCATACGCGTCATTTAGAAATTGGTAGGAAAATGGGGCGGTATTATCAAATGATTTGTACATCTGTCCCAGTCGATGTAGCATAGCCGGCAAGTTGGTATGCGGCCTGAACCGGACAAACAGCACATTTCTTTGGAGGCCAAAAGCCTGGGTATCCAATCCTATATAGATTGCCAGGGGCTTGATTTCCGTTTGCAGCGATGCATAGTTAAAGTCTTTAAGTACGCCGCCGACACGGTGACCGTCCTGCATGTCCTGGCCGGTGGCTCTGCCCGGAAAACCTATTTGCGCTACAGCAACTTCATTGAGGATAGGATGCCGGCCATCCATCACCATAGCCATGGAAGAAGGCTTTTCCTTCCATTGTAGCCCCATCAAAGGCATAAAGCCCGTATCCACAATCATAAATTCCAACTGGATCTCCTGACCCTGCGTTTTTGTCTTAACAGAAACCGCTGGTCCTCCTCCATAAAAATTATTGTTTGCCGTTGCCGTTCTTTCCACGGAGGGCATAGCGTCAACTTCCCTTTTGAATGCCTGGTAATGCTCCATCGTCTTTTCGCAATTGATCATCAAGACATTATTACGGTCCACGCCTGTATCCGCCTGCCGCATGTAGGTTAATTGCCTACCTATGAACAAGCTGCAAATGACCAAGGCTATGGAAATGAAAAATTGCAAAACGGTTAACCCTTTTCTGACCATCGTTCCTCCTCGCTGACTGCTCAACCGACCATATAAAACGACTACCGGGTTATACGCTGAAAGTACGATCGACGGATAACTTCCGGCTACCAGGATCGTCAAAACCAGTAACCCCAAAAAAGACAATATTACTATGGGCGTTGTCAAAAAGGATTGGTCGATCTGAAGTCCGATCAGATCAAAGAATAGGTGCCGAAGGAACAAAAACAGCAGGGCTCCGATCAAAAATGCCAGCACGGCGCACAGTGCTGATTCGGTGTAAAACTGGGTAGCAATGCTTTTCCTGTCGGCTCCAATGGCCTTTCTAACCCCAACCTCCCGCGCACGTGTGACTGCCCGGGCAGTAGCCAGATTCATATAGTTGATGAGCGCCAGCAAAAGTATAAGTCCTGCCACCAATGTAAAAAGGCTCAGAAAACGTGGGCTACCGATATCCCCCATGTGCAGATCCGATAAATGAGCATCTTTGAGCGGGATTAGTTTGAATACAAGGCCATTGGACATGCCCGACTTATCCATGGCTGAAAGTCTGTTTGCCGTCGCAGTCACATTGCTCACCAGCCCCGTGTCCCTCAATTTCAGTAGGGTCAGAAAGTTGCCCGCACTAAACCAGTTCATTGTCATCTGCCAGGCTTCATCTGTTTGGGGTAGCAGCGAAAATGGGACAAGAAACGAAAAGGAAATACTCGAATTCGATGGAACATCGGCACAAACGCCGGTCACCTTTAGTAGTACATGACTGTTATATAGCAATGATTTCCCAACTGGATCTTCCTTTCCGAAGTATTTTTTTGCCGCCGATGCTGTCAACACCAAACTATTTGGCTCGGACAGCACCTGGGAAGGATCACCTTTGATTAACCGAAAACTGAAAAAACGAAAGAAGTTGCTGTCAACAAACAAGAAGTTTCTCTTCTCCCGATAATGAATCCCTGGATCAGCAGGAGATGAAAGATCAGCGGTATTATAAAATCCATGAATCCTCAAATAACTCTCCACATTTGGATTGGCCTGCTGGACCATGGGCGCGACTACATAATCCATCGACTCCACCGGCGTAACCTGGCCCCCAAATTTCTCTTTTCCCCCCATGACGAATATTCGCTGCACATCCTGATGAAAAAGATCATAGGAATGCTCGTGCACCACAAAAAGGAGGATCGTCATACATACAGCCAGGCCGACTGCCAAGCCGCCGATATTGATGATGGTGTAGAGTCTGTGGCGAAAAAGATTCCGGGCGGCCATGCGCAGATAAATAAGAATCATATAAGGAAAATACTTGGATATGTTTGCTTACTCATGTTTTATCAGCCAATAGTTGAAAATACTGATTTTCAGTCGTGTTTTTAGATATTAACCCCTGCGTAATAGCGATATTTCTCTTCAACCCTGCGTACTACTGAAATGCCGTACATTCAATCACTGTATTCCCGCCTCAGCGCCCTGTATTCCCGCGTCAGCGCCCCACCCAATGCATTCCGACAAGCCCCGCCAGCGTCAGCTAACCCCGGGGGGATTACAAAGGGGGGGGCTGCGGCTTTGCCGCAGCCCCCCCCTTTGTGCAACGCATGGATGGCTTTTTTTTGTTGGGCCTTTGGACCTAAGTTTATCAACAGGTCCGAAGGCCCAACAAAAAAAAGGCGACGGCTGAGAACAACCGTCGCGGACAATTCAGACATGAGAAAAAAATACGTTGAAGACAAATGCTAAAATGGAAGATCGTCGCTGATATCACCAGCCGCAGACGCAAAATCCTTCCCACCAGCTCCATTGGTCATAGAGGCCCCGCTCGTTACGGTAGCGCCATTTGACATGGACACTTCAGCCCCACCACCTGCTCCATCACTTTTGGATCCAAGCAACTGCACATTCTGGACGCGCAAGCGGAGCGCAGCTGCTGCATTCCCATCTTTCCCGGTGTATGCCTCGGCGCTGGGGGCGCCTTCCACATAAACCAGGGTTCCTTTTTTAAGATAAGGCGCCACGGCAGTCCGGTCCGTCCAATAGGAACAATCCACCCAGGTAGTTTGTTCTTTCTGGTTTCCGGAGCTATCCTTGTAGCGCTCGGTGTGCGCTACGGTGAAATTGATGACGGATTTACCGTTAACATCTCTAACGACACCGTCCCTTCCCAAGTTTCCTACAATTTGTAGTTTAATCATAACGGTAAATTTAAACGTGAACCAATTATTTCAACTTCACAAAGGTAAAGTCTGGAAAGCCCCCATACAATGCTACTTACCGGGTATTTTTCCCCTGCGGGAAATACGTATCACCTCCGGACAAATGCGTATATCAAAAACGGAAAATCCTGATTCTCGGTTAGTTATGAGTGGCAAATGCGATGCCAATCCTGTCCACACGTGGGTAAATTCCACCGAAGCGGTTGAATCTCAAGGAGTGGCGAAATCCTGACACCCAGGTGACGAGGTGGGTATTCCGGGCTGAAAGGTATATCGTACCTTTGCCCACGTAAATTATGATTCGATGAGCGGACAGGGTAAAGTATTAGTGGCCATGAGTGGAGGTATAGACAGCACCGTGACGGCCCTTATGTTGCATAAGGCCGGTTATGAAGTGGTGGGCATCACCATGAAAACCTGGGACTATGCTACGGCAGGAGGAGGGAAAAAGGAAACCGGTTGCTGTAACCTGGATTCCTTTAACGATGCGCGATTGGCCGCAGTACAAAACGGGTTTCCCCATTATGTGCTTGATATAAGGGAGGAGTTTGGAGATGCCGTCATCGAGAACTTTGTAGATGAATATTTGGCCGGACGCACGCCCAATCCTTGCGTCATGTGCAATACCCATATCAAATGGAGGGCCTTACTGAAAAGAGCAGACGCCCTTGGCTGTGACTATATTGCCACCGGGCATTATGCCAACATCCGTCAGGAAAATGGGCGATATATCGTTTCAAAGGGTCTTGATAACACCAAAGATCAGAGCTATGTCCTCTGGGGATTGGATCAGGCCGTATTGAGCAGGACCTTGCTTCCCTTAGGTAATTATCGCAAAACCGAGATCCGCCGAATGGCAGAAGATTTCGGCTACCCCGAACTAGCCAAAAAAAGTGAAAGCTATGAAATCTGCTTTGTTCCAGACAACGACTACCGCGGCTTTCTCAAGCGTAAGGTTCCCGGATTGGAACAACAAGTAGAAGGCGGACATTTCACCGATGCAAAGGGGAACATTTTAGGTCAGCATAAAGGCTACCCTTTCTATACCATAGGCCAAAGAAGAGGATTGGACATCACTTTTGGCAAACCCGTCTTTGTTACTGGCATCATACCGGAAACCAATACCGTTATCCTTGGAGATGAATCCGAATTGGACCGCACCGAAATGCTGGTCAGGAAAATGAACTGGATCAAAACCACGCAAATCAAGGAAGGCATGGAAGTAGTGGCCAAAATCAGGTATAGGGACAGCGGTACCCCCGCCCATCTTTTTCCCCAGGATGACGGCTCCGTACTGGTGCACTTTTTCGACCCGGCCAAGGGCGTAGCGCCTGGACAAAGTGCAGTTTTCTATGATGGAGAGGACGTCATTGGGGGCGGAATCATCCAAAGACCCGCCCTGGATCCCCAATTCCGGGAGATCCCGGCCCCCAAAACCACCAAACGGAAAGGTCAGAACGCCTAAGTTGAGGCCAGAAGGTATAAAATTCCAAAAACCTTATCTATCTTAGTGTTCATCCAAAATCCATGAACACCCGCATATGAACGCTATTATCCGGTGTTTGGCGGCAGGGCTGCTGATTACAATGGCTTCCTGCTCCAAGACACAAACGTACCCCACGGCTTCTCTGAACACCTATTACCCATTAGCGGTAGGCAAATACATCTTATATAGAATGGATTCCCTGGTGTTTGTCAATTACGGACAGACCGCCCAGATACATAGTTACCTTGCCAAGGATACTTGTGATGGCATTGTATTGGACAACCTAGGTGATACCACCTATAGAATACACCGGTTGTTGACCGACACCGCTTATGCCAACCCCTGGCAGGATGACATCACCTACACCGTAGGTGTGTATAACAATACGATTCAGGTCGTAGAAAACAATTTACGCTATATCAAAATCACAGCGCCTTTCACAACAAACCTCACCTGGAATGGAGACAGCTACCTAGGCAACTATCCTTTCCAATCCTATTATGGAACCCTGGCGGTGCAGACAGGAGTACAGTACTGGATGTTCAATTACGAAAACATTGGTCAATCTTATACGGTAGGACAAACCACAGTGCCCAATACCATCACTGTTCAGCAAAACAATGATTCTACTAACCTGCCCTTACCCAATGACTCTGTTTATGCCAGCAAAACTTATGGCCTGGAGGTTTATGGAGCAGGCATAGGTTTGATCTATAAAAGTTTTATCCTTTGGGACTTTCAACCGGTCACACCCAATCAGGCCGGTTACTACGAGGGGTTTGGGGTAACCATGTACATGCTGGGGCATAATTGACCCGTTAAAGGCCAGACAGAGGGCCGCGCGCACCTTATCAATCCTT
>CAJCIQ010000132.1 GCA_903970475.1 Beijerinckiaceae bacterium | reverse complement strand
CTTTTGACCGGGTTACGGTTTATAGGACTTTGCAATCATTTGTGGAGAAAGGAATTCTCCATACCATACCCGCCCCAGATAACAGCGTAAAATATGCTGTTTGCAAGGATACTTGCGAAGAGGGCCAGCATCAGGACAATCACGTCCACTTTACCTGCGAAAATTGCGGCAAAACTATTTGCCTGGAAAACGTAATCATTCCCCCCGTTGAATTGCCCGCTGGCTATGTTTCCGCTCAGACACAAATGATCGTCAACGGCATTTGTGATAGCTGCCGGCAAAAACCGCCCAACAAAGGACGCCGTCATCCAAGCGCCGCGGCGTAACCCAATGGCCCAACCCACTATAATTCATCTACTTGACTGTACATGTACTAGGTGAAATATTAATCTGCTGTAATAATTGAATGCCTGAAGCAGTAATATAATTTGGACTCCAAACAAATAAAATCCATGGAGGCCCATGCCTGAACAAACATAAAAAAAGCGGGAGTCGGATAGTGTAGGTATGCATCAAATATTTGTAATCCTAACAGCTATAATAGAATTGCATATAAAAAAATAGCCCCGGCGTGGAAACGCCGGGACTTTGGTTAAGGCTCTGATTAGTTTACAAATACAATTTTACTAATTCTTTTTGTATAAATTCAATTAAAGTTTGTATATGTTTTGGGGAAAAGTCGAATTGGAGTCCTGCTGAGGCATAAAGTTCCGGTAATGTCCGGGTTCCTCCCAAGCTAAGCGCTTGAATATAATTGTCCAATGCCTTGGAGGGGTTTTCCCTGAATTGTTTCCACATGCCGATGGCCCCCAATTGGGCGATTCCGTACTCTATGTAGTAGAAGGGGACCTCATAAAGGTGTAATTGGCGCTGCCAGGAAGAAGTCCTGTAATGCTCCAACCCGCTTACATCCAGGGTATCAACCGTAAATTCACTTTGTATCTCTACCCAGGCCTTAGAACGCTCTTCCAGGGTATGATGTGGGTTTTCATAGATCCAATGCTGGAATTTGTCTATGGTGGCAATCCAGGGAAATATGGTAATGACGCGCTCCAGCTGATGGATTTTGGCCTTACGCAGGTCTTCTGCTGATTCGAAGAAATCATCCCAGTAATCCATCGTAAACAACTCCATGGACATGGAAGCCACTTCTGCAATTTCCATGGGATACTCTTTGAATGCAGAAAGTGCAAGTGGATGACTCAGGAAAGAATGAATGGCATGACCACTTTCATGAACCATGGTGGTTACGTCGTGCATCTGACCGGCTGCGTTCATAAATATAAACGGGGCGCCACTTTCAGCCAGAGGGCAGTTGTACCCACCTGGTGCTTTTCCCTTCCTGCTGTCCAGATCCAGATGACCTAAAGC
The DNA here is from genome assembly GCA_903970475.1 of Beijerinckiaceae bacterium. GTDB lineage: Bacteria > Bacteroidota > Bacteroidia > Chitinophagales > Chitinophagaceae > Dinghuibacter. Next base: position 2,107 of record CAJCIQ010000132.1, on the reverse strand, counting down.
GTCCATCTTACGCAAGCAATCACCAAAGAAAGGGTTAAGTTGATCCAAGCAGTGAATAGATTTAACAAGTAACTCTTCTCCGTTTTTAAACGGATGCAGGGGTTGTTCTCCCTGAGGAACGCCTTCGGTATCCCAAGGGCGGAAAGTATCTACGCCTAATTTTTCTTTTTGCCTTTCGTAAATCTGCTTTACCAATGGCAACACGTGTTGCTTTACGGCATCGTGAAATTGAAAGCAATCCTCCTTGGTATAATCGAAACGGCCCAATTCCACAAAGCGATAATCCCTGTAGTTGGCAAAACCTGCGTTTTGGGCAATTTGCTGCCGCTTTTCGATTAGTTGAGTATATAAGCTATCCAGGGCCTCTTTGTCTTCCAGGCGGCGGTCACCGACTTGTACGTACGTCTTTTCACGTATCGATCTATCCGGGTTCTCCAGGAACTTAGCGGCTTGTTGGAGGGTATATTCCTGACCGTCTAAGGTAACAGTCATCTTTCCAGCTATGGCTCCATATTGTTGTTGGAGTACGCTCATCTCAGCCTGTAGGGGAACGTTGGCCTCTCTGAATAATTCAATGCTCTTGCGAACATTGCGTAGGTAAGTGAAGTAGGCTGCCTGGTCCAGATCCTTGGTCAATGGGCAATCCATTAGTTTTCGGTTCAATTGATCGGCGTAAGGCTGGAGCTTAGGTTGGATTTCCATGCAAAAATAAACAAAGGCCTCTTCCAAGGCCTTGTTTTCAGTATCGCATGTCATCTTTATCTGTCTCCAGCAGGCGTCCTCGCTAACGACGGCCTCCAGTTCGCTGATGTCCTTCAACCAATGTTCCAGATCATCGTTGGTTTGAATGGGGCGGTCTAACAGTTGCTGGAAATATGGCTCCAGTGTTTCCCAGGTCGTAACGGTAAAATCACCCGGCAAAAAATGCCTGGGCGTTTTATGGATGTCTGCGGTGTAAGTCATGGATAAGTGCTTATTTTTTCTTTGGGGCAGCTTTCTTTTTCGCCGGAGCCTCATCGCCTTCTTCTTCCGTTGCTTTTTTGGCGGCGGGTTTGGCAGCTTTTTTAGGGGAGGGTTCGGAAGCCTCTTCCGCATCAGTAGCCTTTTTAGTGGCTTTCTTTTTCGCTGGGGCTTCTTCAGCAGGAGCTGCGGCTTGGGGTTCTGCGGCTTTTTTAGCAGCCTTCTTTGCTGGTTCGGTTGCTGGGGCTTCTTCCACCTCAACGGCTTCTTCGAAGTCTTCCCCGTCCTCGGCAGGCTCGGTCAGTTTGAATTCTATCTGGTTGGTAGTAAGAAGGTTGTACCACCTTACCATTTTCTTCATGTCGCTGTTGTATATGCGGCTGAAGTCCATGTCCGGATAAACTTTCTCAAAAAAGGCCTTCACAGCGGCGGCGTCCTTCTCGGAAGGGAGGGCAACTCCGCTGTCTTGAATGGCCTTGAACAGGTCCACCAGGTTGATGTTTTCCCGGACCGTATAAACCTCTATGCTTTCCAGGTGGGAAAAATTATGTATCCGGGAGGAGACAAACCGGGTCTGCTGGTCTTCCAGGGAGCGAACGATAGCTCCGTCTGTTTTACTGCTCAGCATCTCATAAAGACCACCTAATCCGGTAATGGCAATAATTCTGTTGTACTCCATTATAGTAAATTTTGGCCGTGCAATATACTTCAGTTAGCCCATTAGTCGAGGGGGGAGGGGGGAATTTATGTAATTCTTTATGCGCCAGGCGTATGTCATGGAATAGTCTCCTGCTTATTTACCTTTTGGGCGTAGATACCATAACTTTCCTTATCCACTTCCACCAGGATGAGCCTGTTCTTTTTGGTGGCGTGTTCCTCGGGGAGGGTCACAAAATAACTGGTGTCTTTGAAGGAAACCAGGGGTTTGACGCTTTGTCCACTGAGCCGGGCGTTGAGGAGCTGGGCGATTACGCTATCAGCCCGGAATGTAGTGGTAGCAAAGGTATTGTTGCCCAAGGAGATTTCCTTTCCATTGATGCCGACCTTGATTTTTGTCAGCGCCCCTGTATATCGGTTGGGTCTTAAAACATAGACCGTGCGCAGCGGGTGTGTCGTGTCGGCGGTTGTTTGGGCAAGGGCCTGACCG
>CAJCIQ010000131.1 GCA_903970475.1 Beijerinckiaceae bacterium | reverse complement strand
GGCTTCCACGGTAGGGTTTTTGCCGACCGGAGCAATCCCAGATATTTTTGGCTGTTTTTAGGAATAATTGTTATTATTACACTTTATTTTTTACCAACCCCAGATTGCTATGCAGCCTAATAAAACATTATTGACCTTAGCCCTGGCCGCCACTACTACCCTGGCCAACGCTCAAGTCAGCCTAAGCGTCAAAGAACCGGATTCTACCACTACCCATAGCGTGAGCAGGTTCATCTATGGTCAATTTGCTGAACATTTAGGTCGTTGCATCTATGATGGTTTTTGGGTAAGCGACTCTATGAACGTACCCAAAAAGGGGAGGATACGCCTGGACGCGGTGGAAGCCTTAAAGCGCATCAAAATACCCGATCTGCGTTGGCCCGGAGGTTGTTTTGCCGATCAATACCACTGGAGTGATGGAATAGGTCCCCGTAGTGAAAGACCAACGCGTGTCAATACAACCTGGGGAATGGTGCCCGAGGATAATAGCTTCGGTACGGCTGAGTTCCTGGAACTTTGTAGCCTTATCGGCTGTGAGCCTTATGTAGCTGGGAACGTGGGTACCGGCACGCCACAGGAAATGGAAAACTGGCTGGAATACCTCAACTATAATGGAAACAGTACCCTGGCTAAGGAAAGGGCTAAAAACGGGCATCCGGCCCCTTATAATGTGTCATTTTGGGGGGTTGGTAATGAGAGTTGGGGTTGCGGAGGTAACATGACGCCGGAATACTATACGGATCAATTTAAAAAGTACGCCGAGTTCTGTAAGGATTATCCAGGCACCCGCCTGAAAAAGATCGCCAGTGGACCGAATGCGGACGATTATAACTGGACGGAAGTCTGTATGAAGAATATCCCTTATTGGGATATGTACGGCCTTTCCCTGCATTATTATACCCTGGTCGGAGATTGGAGCCATAAAGGTTCCGCCACCTCCTTCGGCGAAAAAGAATATTTCACCGCCCTTAAGAAATGTATGTTTATGGATACCCTTATCCGTAAGCACAGTGCCATCATGGATAAGTATGATCCCCAGCGACATGTTTCCTTAAGTGTAGATGAGTGGGGTATATGGACGGATGCCGAACCCGGCACCAATCCAGCGTTCCTCTACCAGCAAAACAGCCTTCGGGATGCGCTGATTGCCGCCACCACCCTCAATATTTTCAACAACCATTCTGACAGGGTGCGCATGGCCAATCTGGCTCAAACCGTTAACGTACTCCAGTCACTGATCCTGACCAAAGGCCCGCAAATGGTACTGACTCCTACTTATCACGTGTTTGACTTATACCAGGTTCACCAGGATGCCAAATGGTTACCCATAACCTTGCAAAGCCCCGACTATGTTTACGATGGAGACAATATCCCTGCCGTGAACGCGAGCGCCTCTGAGGATAAACAAGGAGCGGTACACATCTCCCTGGTAAACCTCGATCCCAATAAGAAAATCACGGTAAGCGCATCTGTGGCGTCCTTGAATAAGACGCAGGTAAGCGGTCGGGTATTGACTTCCGGCCATTTTACGGACATCAACAGTTTCGACCAACCCAACAAAGTAAAAATAGAAGCATTCCACGACGCTCAATTACAGTCTGGAAACTTGCAGGTAACCCTGCCGCCTGCCTCAGTGGTGGTGTTGGAGCTAAAATGATTTGCTGTATGTTCATAGTAAGGGGGCCAGCGATGGCTCCCTTTTTTGTGGCCGCCCAGCTCGTATTGCTGCCGGTCGGCGTGGTTACTCCACAGAAAACATCCGCGCATAGTTATCGGCCACGCTCATAGCCAAAGGCCCTGGCTGATGACAAACGGGAGAAACAGCAATGCGTAAAGGATGTTGGGTGTTGAACCAGGCCAAAACATCGGCATCGATGACGATGGGGTTTTGCCAGGTCCCTGTTCCCTGTTTTAGCAATAAGCTCACCCGGCGTTCAGCGTTTTGCCCAGGATGGTAACCTCCTATATCCCAGTTGAGCAGATGTTCTGGCGCATGGGAAGAATCGCTGGCACCTTCCAGTTTACCATAGATATAGCCTGTATTCCAGGTCCAGAACATCCCATTCAAGGGGTCCAGGCTTCCGGATTGAGCCCCGTAGGTATTCCAGATACTATCCATGCCTATATAAAAAGTGAGGACTTCGGCTTCTCCTCCCGGATAGGGAATGGCTAAGGTCTGAGTGGTAGAATCGGCCTGGTCAATGAGGTAGGGTCTATCCACCAGTAGCGTATCCCCCTTTCCTTTACGCTCCACCCTGATACCGGATATATAGTACTTGAATTTAGTGACGACAAAAGGCTCCCCGAATCCGTCCTGGTAGGTTTGGTCAAACAGCACGAGGGGTTCAGCGCCCACCTTATTGTGAAAGCGAAGGATCAGGTTAGGGCCTGTCGGCTTGTCGTCCCACGCGGCGACGGATGAAGCGAGCGCTGACACGGGCGACCCATACAGCGCGGGAAGCAAGCGGGGCGCCGGCGGCCAGAGCAACAGTAACGCAGGCACCCCAACCAAAGACAGGAGAACTCTAAAGGTCATGACCAAAAATACGTCCTAGTCTTTGAATTGCACCCTTACCATCCGGGGACAAAGGAAATGCATGATGATCCAGGCCAACAGGTAGGCAAATCCACAAATCAAGAAAATCAGGTTGTACCCCAAAGTGACATGCCCTAAAACCTTAAAATGATCCAGAATCATACCAATAGCCTGAGGAAAAAGAATTCCACCGACAGACCCAGCCATTCCGCCTAAACCAACTACGGAAGAAACGGAACGTTTGGGGAACATGTCAGAAGCGGTGGTGAATATATTGGCACTCCATGCCTGATGGGCAGCCGCAGCCAGACTCAGCAGGGCCACAGCAACCCAGGGACTATGGGTGAAGCGGATAAAGATGATGGGCAACACACAAAGGGCGAAAATGAACATGGCCGTTTTACGGGCCTTGTGCGCAGCCATTCCTCTTTTCATGAACCACCCCGAAAGGTAACCTCCGAAAATACTGCCAAAGCTGGCCACCGTGTACAAAATCGAAACACATACCCAGGATTTGCTGGGGTCCATGCTGAACGTCGAAATAAAATAGGAAGGAATCCAAAATAAATAAAACCACCATACCGGATCAGTAAGGAACTTACCCACAATAAAGGCCCAGGATTGTTTTACGGAAATAATCTTTCTCCAGCTTACGGGTGGTTGTTTTTCAGTTGTCGCCTCCTCCCCCTCTTCATGGTGTATGTATTGGTATTCTTCTTCGCTTAATCCCTTTTGGCGGGCCCTTGCAGGCGAATCATAAAACCGGTACCAGAAGATCAACCAGATAAAGCCTACAGCCCCCGTCCAAATGAACGCTGCCCTCCAGTTGAATGTCAGCCAAAGGAAAGTAACCACCGGAGGCCCTATCATGGCAGCTACATTGGAACCACTGTTGAAAATACCGGTAGCCAGGGCCCTTTCTTTTTTAGGGAACCATTCAGCCACAGCTTTGATGGCCGCCGGGAAGTTCCCAGACTCACCTAGCCCCAACGCCACACGGGCAGCACCAAAACTAAATGTACCACCCGTAAATGCCGTGGCTATGGCCGACAAGCTCCAAACGATAATGGATATGACATACCCGCGTTTGGTGCCGATAACATCAATGTATATTCCAAACAGCAGCAGACCTAGCGCATAAGCGGAAGTAAATGCCTGGACGAGATGACTATAAGTCATTTCAGTCCAGTTAAATTCTTTCTCCAATACCGGTTTGAGCAGACCCATAACCTGTCTGTCAAGGTAGTTGATGGTGGTGGCAAAAAACAGAAGGGTCACAATGGTCCACCTGTATTTTCCTATGGCTTTTTCTGGCATCGTTTCAATCGTTAGAGGGTTTGATTATTGCAACTGGCTAAGCGGGACCGGATCCATATCCGTATAGGTATAGTTTTCTCCTGCCATACCCCAAATAAACGCATAATTCGATGTACCGCATCCGGAATGTATGGACCAGGGCGGAGAAATGAGGGCTTGGTTGGTGGAAACCACCAGATGCCTGCTTTCTGAAGGCTCTCCCATGAAATGCATGACCCTTTGATCGGAGTTCAGGTCAAAGTAAAAATAGGCTTCCATCCTGCGGGTATGGGTATGGGCGGGCATCGTATTCCATACGCTTCCTGGTGCAAGAATGGTTAATCCCATGACCAATTGGGCACTTTGAATCCCCTGTTCGTGTATGTATTTGTATATGGTCCTTTCGTTGGCCGTTAGTTTGTCTCCCGTATTGGTCGGAGACGCCTGCTCTTTGGTATAGTGTGCAGGAGGATATGTCTGGTGGGCCGGAGCAGACAATAAGTAAAAAAGAGCCGGCTGATCGGCAGACTTACTTTTGAAGGTCACCGACTTGGTTCCCTTTCCCAGGTATACGCAATCTTGTTTGGCCATGGAGTAGGTGTTGCCATCCGCCTCTACAATGCCTTCTCCACCTACATTGATGATACCCAGTTCCCTGCGTTGTAAAAAATACTCCGCCTTCAGTTCTTCTTCTTTGGGAAGGGTCAAGGCTTTTGAAACCGGTTGGGCTCCCCCTATAATCATCCGATCGTAATGGGAGTAAACCAGGGTTATTTCATCGGGCCTGAGTAAGTTTTCGATCAGAAAATGCTTTCTCAGGTCTTTGGTGCCCATGCGGGCCGTTTCTTCCGGACTGTGTTGAAATCTTATTTCCATAATATGTTTACCGCCACAGGGGCCTTTTTAAAGTTGTGGTTCACCGTCCCATCCATCCCCCATCCACGGTGAGTAAAGTACCATGCACATAATCAGCAGCGGCCGAAGCCAGGTAAAGGGCTGCCCCCTTGAAATCGTCCGGGCTTCCCCATCTTCCGGCAGGAATACGGGAAAGGATGGCCTGGCTCCTGTCCGGGTCGTTCCTCAAGGCTTCTGTATTGTCCGTAGCTATATAACCGGGCACGACTCCATTGACGTTCACTCCCTTTGCAGCCCATTCGTTAGCCAGGGCCTTGACCAGAGAGGACAAAGCGCCTTTACTGGCAGCATATCCAGGGACATTGATGCCCCCCTGAAAACTTAATAAAGAACAAGTAAAGATGATCTTGCCGCTGCCCTTTTCGAGCATATGCCTGCCAAATTCCCTGGCCAGGATAAAGGGGGCATCCAGGTTGACGTTCATCACCTTATCCCAGTATTCATCCGGGTGTTCCGCAGCAGGCTTACGCATAATCGTACCTGCATTATTGATCAGGATATCCACGCGGGGATGCGCCTCCAGAACCTCAGCAATGAACTTGTATACAGCATCCCGACTACCGAGATCTACCTGATAGCCGGTAAATGACCTCCCAAGCACCTTTACTTCCTCCTGAATGGCACTGGAAGTAGGATCTAAAGATCCGGCAGCGCCTATGATATCGGCTCCCGCTTCGGCCAGGGCCAGGGCCATGGACCTGCCAATTCCCTTATTGCAACCGGTCACCAGGGCGGTTTTTCCGGTCAGGTCAAACAATCGATTCGTATTCATCTCGTATAAAAGTAAGGAAGGCCTCCTTTGAACTGTCAAAGGAGGCCTCAATTATTTACGCAATCGATGTAGTGAACATCCCCCGGCCTCGCCAGGCGCGTCCATGAAAGGAGCCCCGCTAGTTCCCTTTCAGCGCAACTAGTTTCCATTCAGCGCAGGCAGGTTGCAATTTCCTTTCAGGTACCTTTCCAGGTACTGGAATTGAACATTTTCCGCCAACAGGAAAGACTCCAGGCTATAGTAAGCCCCATGCTCTCCCGGAGGGTAAATCCTCAGATCCGCATCCTTACCCGCGTCGGTGAGGGCGGTGAGCAATTGCATGGTCTGTGCCACATGGACATTATCATCCCTCATGGAATGAATCAGGAGCAAATGTCCCTTGAGGTTGGCCGCATGCGTGGTGGCGGCACTTTGAAGATATCCATCCTCATTGTCATGCAAAGGAGCCATATATCTTTCCGTATAGATATCGTCATATAAGCGCCAATCAGTTACCCCTGAATTGGACATTCCGACCTTGAAGACACCCGGATGGGTCAGCATAGTAAAGATGGTGCTGTATCCTCCGTAACTTCCACCCATGATGGCCATGCGCGAAGAATCCACGTAGGCAAGGCCACTCAGGTAATGAGCCGTTTCTGCAAAGTCCTGGCTTTCGTATTTGCCCAACTGTTTGTACACAATCTTCATGAAGGCAGACCCGTAGTTGGCATTGCCCCTGTTATTTACATCCACTATGATGTACCCATTCTGAGCCAGCCATTGCAGGGTGGGATCATAACTGAATTGATTGAAGACGTCATGGGATTCCGGACCACCGTATACAGCCATCACTACCGGATACTTTTTGGTAGAATCGAAGTGTAAAGGCTTGATGATAGAGCCATCCAGTCCTACTCCGTCGGAAGTGGTAAAATGAAACAACTCCGTAGGTGCATAGGCATGGCTTGCCAGAAACTGTTTGGCCTGGGATCCATCGGAAAATAGCTTTA
>CAJCIQ010000130.1 GCA_903970475.1 Beijerinckiaceae bacterium | reverse complement strand
AAATAACCCTCCGTACCCTCCTTACTAACCATTTTATTCACTAACCAGCCTGTGGTCCCGGCAGGAACACAGTGCACAATTTGAAGCGTATGATTCATTTCGATTTGCCGAAGGAGAAATCTTCCATCTTAAAAGTCATCGGAATAGGTGGTGGTGGAAGTAATGCGGTTAACTACATGCACAGTCAGGGCATTGAAGGGGTCAATTTTATTATCTGTAACACCGATGCACAGGCGATTTCCAATAGTAAAGTTCCCAATAAAATCCAACTGGGGCCGCACCTGACCCAGGGATTAGGGGCTGGAGCCAACCCTGAGATCGGGCGCCAGGCTACCGAAGAAAGCCTGGAGGAAATCCGCCGCATACTGGAAGTTAATACTAAAATGGCTTTTATCACCGCCGGGATGGGTGGAGGTACGGGTACTGGAGGTGCCCCGCTGATAGCCCAGGTCTGTAAAGAAATGGGTATTCTAACAGTGGGTATTGTCACTACTCCTTTTTCTTATGAAGGGAAAAAACGTATTCAACAAGGGGAAGACGGCATCAATCGTCTCAAGGATAGTGTGGATACGCTGCTGGTGATCAGCAATGATAAACTTCGCCATCAGTACGGCAACCTTAAAATGAAGGAGGCTTTTGCCAAAGCAGATAATGTATTGGCGACTGCGGCTAAGTGTATCACAGACGTTATCAATTCCACCGGTCAGATCAATGTAGACTTCGCAGACGTTTGTACCGTCATGAAAAACGGGGGCGTTGCCATTCTTGGCAGCGGAGCTGCCGAAGGAGACAACCGCGCACAAAGAGCCATTGAACAGGCGCTCAACTCACCGTTGTTGAACGACAATGATATTCGGGGTGCTAAATGGATCCTCATCAATATCAACTCTGCTGATGGAGACCATGAGTTCACCATGGACGAAGTAGATATTATCCAGAGTCATCTTTTGAGCCAGGCTGGTCCTAATACGGACGTCATCATGGGATTGGGCTATGATGGTTCTCTGGGTGCGAAAATTGGGATTACCCTTATTGCCACTGGCTTTGAGCATAAGGACCCCTTTATGGAAGAGAAAGCAAAGTACAACCAGGCTCCTCCCAAGGAGGAGAAAATAATGATGACCCTATCCGTGGAGGGTGAGGAAAAGAAGGCGTACAACCAACCTGGATTGTTTCCTGAGGTGGCGTCTGTTACGCCTGTTCCAGCCGGTTCAGGTGCTCCCGTGGCTCCCGAAGAACAACTCAGCCCCAGCCTTGTAGAAAGAGCTGCTCCAGATAATGCCTTTTTCCTGGGTAGGGTAGAGCATGCGTTACCGCCGTCAAGTGGTTCGGAAGAAAGGGTCATGCTTTCTTTGGATGGGTCCGATGCTGCGGAGGGGACTTCGGGTGCGGAGGCGCCTAAGCCTAGTAGTGGCCCCAACCATGCTGGAGGCCCAGCGCAAAATGGAGGTCCCGCAAATGCTGGAGGTCCGACACATGCTGGTAGCCCGGCCATTCATCCTTCCAGGGGATTTTTATCACGTCCTTCCAATGTATATGATGAGCATGGAGAAGAACAGGCCCCCACTGTGGGAAGACAAACACCTCCAGCGGATCCTGCACCTTTCGACATGCAGCTGGTGATCAAAAATGATTCCGGCAGGTCCATTCCCAAGCCAGAGGTTCTTAAGACGGAGGCTTTCGAAACAAAACCGCCAAAGACGGACAGTGTTAAGCCTCCTGTAGTTCCTTCTGAACCATCGGTTATGGAAGATGATGAACAAAGGAGGAAAGCCGCCGAAAGGTTACAAAAATTGAGAAACCTATCCTTTAATGTAAACGCTCAAACTGGCAGCAACGAATTTGAAGCCATTCCAGCTTATATGAGGAGAAATATGGAATTGTACAACACGGTCAATTCTATTGAAAATTTCTACAGCAATTACACGGTGAAATCCTCCGATGACAATAAGGGGGAGATCAGTACCATCAATACTTTTTTGGACGGCAAAAAGCCGGATTAAAGGTCAATAACCCAGTCCGTAGTCTATTTCAGGCAAGTGCGAAAGGGAATACTGGCCCCCATCAATGGGGGCCAGCTCTTTCTTGGCCCCAGGCCAGGTGTGGGCCGTTGAACTTGGGGCCGGTTTGGGTCATTAGGCTTAGGCCAGTTTGCGCCCCCTTGGACTTAGGCCCGGTTTGGGCCCTGTGGCCTACCTTTGTATCATGGCAAGTGAGGTCAATCCCCGGGATCTACAAATTCAATCTTATCAATATGAGCTTCCCGAAGAACGGGTAGCGAAGTATCCTTTGGATAACAGAGATGCTTCCCGTCTCCTGATATACCGTGATGGTCTGATCTCAGAAAGGACTTATAGGTATCTGGCTGATGAGATTCCATCAGGTGCATTCATGGTATTTAATGATACAAAAGTCATTGAAGCCAGGCTGATTTTTCATAAGCCGACCGGGGGACAAATAGAAATCTTTTGTCTGGAGCCCTTAGACGCAGAACCTTCCCGTGCTATGATGCAGGAGGGAAGCGCCTCCTGGAAGTGTATGGTGGGAGGGGCCGGGAAGTGGAAACAAGGGAAACTCATCAAAGAATGGCCTGGTGGCAAATTATTTGCCGAAAAAGAAGGGGTCGTACCTGATGGATACAGGATCCGTTTTTCCTGGGCTCCGGAAAACCTTCATTTCGCGGAGGTATTGCACCAGGCGGGATTGATTCCGCTACCACCTTATTTGCACCGGGAAGTTTCTGAGTTGGATGCCCAAAGATACCAGACGGTATATGCCCGTTATGAAGGCTCTGTCGCCGCCCCAACGGCGGGTCTTCACTTTACGCCCGAGGTCCTGGAGTCATTGAAGGATAAAGGCGTGCAAACGGATTTTGTGACCCTCCATGTAGGTGCAGGGACCTTCAAGCCCGTCAAGAGCGAACGGATGGAAGACCACGTGATGCACGCCGAGTGGATTGATGTTAGTAGGGCATTCATAGAAAAATTGCACCAGGCTTTGCGTACCGGCGCACCCGTGATTGCGGTGGGTACCACCGCATTAAGGACCCTGGAAAGCCTGTATTGGCTGGGTGTGAAGGTTATGCAAGGTGGAGAGCCCATTGGGTTGGATCAATGGGAAGTATATGAGATACTCCCTCAGGAGGTTGATCCGGTCATTGCGCTGGAACACCTGGTTAATTGGCTGGAGAAGAAGGGTAGTGAGCAATTGATGTCCAGGACCCAACTCCTGATTGCTCCTGGATACCGGTTGAGAATGGCCAGGGCTTTGGTGACCAATTTTCATCAACCCGGAAGTACTTTATTGTTATTGGTAGCTGCCTTGGTGGGTGAAGACTGGAAACTGATTTATGATTATGCAATGAAGGAGGGATTCCGGTTTCTCAGTTATGGGGATGGGAGTTTGCTCTGGGCTAAATAGAATAGATTTGGTTAACCAAAAACGGCGATTTTGGCTAAGAAAATCAACAACGTAACGTTCGCGGGCCTGGTCATAGCGCTTGGGATCATTTACGGGGATATAGGCACCTCTCCGCTATACGTATTTAACGCGATCATCAATGGAAGGGAAATAGACAAGCTACTCATATTAGGATCGCTTTCCTGCATCATCTGGACCCTCACCCTTCAAACGACCGTCAAGTATGTCATCCTTACGCTGAAAGCGGATAACCGCGGGGAAGGGGGGATATTTTCCCTGTACGCCCTGGTGCGCAGAAGACGGAAGTGGCTGGTCTATCCGGCCATGATTGGTGGGGCGGCCTTGTTGGCGGACGGAATGATTACACCCCCCATTTCGGTTACCTCTGCGGTGGAAGGGCTTAGGCAAATCCCCCATTTTGCTGATATCAGCCAAAAGGAAATCATGTACATCGTGCTGCTCATACTGGGGGTGCTTTTCTTTTTGCAGCAATTTGGTACGGTATCCATAGGGAAACTATTCGGGCCCATCATGTTCATCTGGTTTGGGATGCTGGCGGTATTGGGTATTAGTCATATCTCGGATGACTGGGGGATTTTTGCCTGCATT
>CAJCIQ010000129.1 GCA_903970475.1 Beijerinckiaceae bacterium | reverse complement strand
ATTCCTGCCCTGGAATCCTCCCATGCTTTAGCAGCGCTTAATCAGATCGATATAAATGAGAAGGATACCGTTGTATTATGTCTGAGCGGCAGGGGTGACAAGGACATGGCCACCTACATGCGGGCAATGGAGCAATAAAACCAACATCATGAGCAGAATTGCGGAGCTTTTCGCCAAAAAAAATAAAAACGTATTAAGCGTATACTTTACTGCGGGTTATCCATCTCTGGATTCTACATTGCAGGTATTGGATGCGCTCCAGGAAGCAGGAGCGGACTTGGTTGAAGTGGGTATGCCTTACAGTGACCCTTTAGCTGATGGCCCGGTTATACAAGCCAGTGGGGGTGTCGCTTTGGCGGGCGGAATGACAATTGCCAAATTATTTGAACAATTGCGCGGATTTAGGGGTCATATTCATATTCCTGTGATTCTGATGGGTTACATGAACCCTGTTCTGCAATATGGATTCGAACGCTTTTGTGCAGAAGCAGCTAAAGTTGGAGTGGATGGACTCATCCTGCCTGACCTGCCCATGTACGAGTTTGAAACGGAGTATGGTCCTATTGTGAAAAAGTATGGACTGGATTTTATTTTCCTGGTGACGCCGGAAACTTCTGAGACGCGTATCCGTCAATTGGATACCTTGAGTACCGGCTTCCTGTATGCGGTGTCTTCTTCTTCTACAACGGGCAAGGATAAGGATATGGCCATGCAGCAGACTTACTTTGACAGGCTCCGGCAGTTGAACCTTTTAAATCCGGTACTGGTTGGGTTTGGCATTAAGGACCGCGCCACGTTCCAGGCTGCTTCTTTGAACGCTAGCGGGGCCATCATCGGGACGGCTTACATAAAGGCTTTGGAAGGGGCTACCGATATCAAGGGTGTCACGCGTCAATTCATTAACTCCGTTTTATCTTAATATGGATCTGGTCATCATAAAATACAATGCAGGGAATATCCAATCGGTCCTCTATGCTTTGGAGAGGATAGGAAAGGAGGCCAGGGTGACGGATGATCCGGCTGCTATCCGCGCAGCGGATAAGGTGATTTTCCCTGGCGTAGGTGAAGCCTCCACGGCCATGGATTACCTCTCCGCAAGGGGACTGGACCAGGTTATTAAAAGCCTGACCCAACCCGTTTTGGGCATATGCCTGGGTATGCAACTGATGTGCAGTTACAGCGAGGAAAACGATACGCCTTGTTTGGGTATATTTCCGGAGCGGGTGCGCAAGTTTGAGCCGCTGGTCTCGGGCGCTGATGCGCGTTCGTCTGGCGCTGATGCGATTTTGTCTGGCGCTGATGCGATTTCGTCGGGCGCTTCCGTGAAGGTTCCTCAGATCGGCTGGAATAATATTTATGACCTTCAAACCTCCTTGTTTGCCGGCGTGGCCGAAGGCAGCTATTGTTATTTTGTGCATGGGTATTACGCCTCCCTGGGGGTTCATACCATAGCCAAAACCGATTATGTGCAGCCCTACAGTTCTGCCCTTCACAAGGGGAATTTCTATGGAGTACAGTTTCACCCGGAGAAGAGCGCAGTCACCGGAGAGCAGATTATTAAAAACTTCCTGAACATTTGATATGGACATCATTCCGGCTATTGATATCATCGATGGAAAATGCGTACGCTTGACCCAGGGGGATTATGCGCAGAAAAAAGTCTATAATGAACATCCCCTGGAGGTAGCCCAGGCTTTTGAGGACGCGGGACTTTCCCGCCTTCACCTGGTAGACCTGGATGGGGCAAAGGCTGGGGCAGTGAAGAATTGGAAGGTGCTGGAAACCCTGGCTGCTAAAACCAGCATGGTAATTGATTTCGGAGGAGGCATCAAAAAAGTGGAGGACGTAGAGATCGTGTTTAATTCCGGAGCGGCCCTCGCAACAGTTGGCTCTGTAGCCGTTAAGGACGCACCTTTATTCCTGAGCTGGCTGGAAGCGTTCGGGGCAGACAATTTCTTGTTGGGTGCTGATGTTAAAAACGAGAAGATAGCGGTAGGCGGTTGGTTGGAAACGACAGATCGCTGGATTTACGATTTCATAGATGACTATATAGGAAAGGGCGTTCGCCAGTTGTTCTGTACGGATGTGAGTAAAGATGGATTGTTGCAAGGCCCTTCCATAGCACTGTATAAAAACATACTACAGCAATTTCCATCCCTTCACTTTATTGCTTCTGGTGGCGTGAGCTCCATGGACGATCTATACCGGTTGGCCGAAATTGGATGTAAGGGGGCCATTGTAGGGAAAGCCATCTATGAAGGGCATATTACCCTAAAAGAATTGACCGCTTTTAAATAGTCCACACTTTAAATAGTCCACATTGCTGACGAAAAGAATCATTCCCTGTCTGGATATCAAAGACGGCCGCACGGTCAAAGGGATCAATTTTGAAAATATAAGGGATGCGGGGGATCCGGTGGAATTAGGGGCGCTCTATGCTGCTCAGGGAGCGGATGAAATGGTGTTCCTCGATATTACCGCCACCAATGAAAAAAGGAAAACCCTGTCCGAATTGGTCAATCGCATCGCTCACCACCTCAATATCCCCTTTACAGTAGGTGGGGGGATCTCCAGCGTCAATGATGTTAGTGTATTACTCCACAACGGGGCCGATAAAATATCGGTCAATACAGCCGCCTTCCGCCGACCCGGATTGGTAGCAGAACTGGCCAAAGAATTTGGTAGCCAATGTGTAGTCCTGGCCATTGATACACGTCGGGAGGAAGATGGGAATTGGTATGTATACCTTAACGGAGGTAGGGTGAAAACGGAAAAGCTATGTACCGATTGGGCTAAAGAGGCGGTGGACCGTGGAGCCGGAGAAATTCTCCTGACCTCCATGAACCACGACGGGACCAAACAAGGTTTTGCCCTGGATATTACCCGAATGCTTTCTGAAGCATTGCCCGTGCCCGTCATTGCCTCCGGAGGTGGTGGGGCCATGTCCCATTTTGTAGATGTATTTCAGCAGGGTGCGGCTGATGCTGCCCTGGCAGCCAGCATTTTTCACTTCAAGGAAATCGGGATTCAGGAATTAAAAGGATATTTGTATCAGCACCAAATCCCAGTCAGGATAGATCATGCAGGTTAATTTCGATAAGTATGCGGATGGATTGGTTCCAGCCATTGTTCAGGATGCGGATACCTTACGGGTGTTGATGCTGGGATTCATGAATGCTCCAGCGCTTGCTGCCACAGCGCAGTCAGGTAAAGTCACTTTTTTCAGCCGGTCTAAAGGTCGTCTCTGGACCAAAGGAGAAGAGAGTGGACACTTTTTGTTGGTCAGGGATATTAAAGTAGACTGCGATGCCGATACATTGCTAATAAAAGCTCATCCACAGGGACCAACCTGTCATACTGGGGCAGACACTTGCTGGGGAGAAGAAAACAAAGCCGGTGACTTCTTATCCTACCTGGAAGGAGTTGTTGCCTCCAGGAAAGGGGCTAGTCCGGATTCATCGTATACGGCCTCCTTGTTTGCCAAGGGTATCAATAAGGTAGCCCAAAAAGTAGGGGAAGAGGCTGTAGAATTGGTCATAGAAGCCAAAGACGACAATAAATCCCTGTTTCTGGGTGAAGCGGCGGACCTGATGTTTCATTATCTTGTATTGTTGCAGGCCAAAGGCTACCAATTGGAGGACGTCATTAGTGTATTAAAACAAAGACATGCAAAATAAATGGTTGATCGCCCTGGGGGCTGTGGTCATGGGTATGACAGGATTCAGGGCGGAAGCGACGCAACACCTTGTTGCCGATAGTACTTTCACCATCCACGGTAACCTTCCCGGTGCTCCCGATGGGGCTACCGTATTTTTATCCAACCCAAATTTCTCCAGAGACACTTTTGCTAAAGCCCAAGTGCATGGTGGGCAGTTTGTCCTAAGCGGAGTGTTAAAGGACCCCAATTTATATTTCATTTCTGAATCAGGGGCTCCCCAGCACCGCCTGCTTTTCCTGGACGCATCCCAGATTACCCTGGATGCCAGTAGTAATAACCTGGACCAGGCAAAAGTCAATGGATCGGCCACCAACGCAGAGTTTGAAAAATTTGAGCCCCAATTTGCCCCCTTGTTCAACAGGTTGGGCGCATTGGCCCAGCAACTCAATGCCCAAAGAGGCGCGCCCACTTTTGATAGCCTTTATACTTTATACAGGGTCAAACTCGATTCCTTGGATGCGGAGGCCGCTGCCTATGTGGGCGCCCATGCTTCTTCTCATATCAGCTCCTTTTTGCTGGCAGCCCATATGCAGGTAAGGCAGGACTACGATTGGCTGGAAACCAGGTATGATCTGTTAAGTCCCACTGTGCAGCAAGATTTCTATGGACGTTTGCTTGCTGCTGCCATTGCCAAAGCCAAAATCGGAAAAGAAGGCAGCATGGCCATGGATTTTACCCAACCCGACGTCAATGGTAAGCCTGTGACCCTGTCCTCTTTCAAGGGCAAGTATGTGCTGGTAGACTTCTGGGCCAGTTGGTGTATGCCCTGTCGAATGGAAAACCCCAATGTGGTAAAAGCTTTTGCGGCTTTTAAGGATAAGAACTTCACCATTCTGAGTATTTCACTGGACAAAGAAAAGGATCCCTGGCTTAAAGCCATCGCTGCCGACGGCCTGACCTGGACCCAGGTATCAGATCTCCAGTTCTGGAACAACGCAGCGGCTCAATTGTACAATATCAGCAGCATTCCACAGAATATGCTTGTAGACCCCAATGGAAAAATCATCGCAAAGAACCTGAGGGGTTATGAGTTGTTCGCAAAGCTACAGTCGGTGTTGAAATAAGCGGCCCGGTGCCGTGGTCTCCGGCCGGCGCGTATAACATTCGAGGCTTCCGGTCGTTATATTTGTAATGAAGTTGTCAACCATGCCCATTATCCGAATGAAAACGATATCCTTCCTTGTGGTTTCCCTCCTGATCGGATGGGGGGCCAAGGCACAATGCGCCACCTATATCATTGGAGAAAAAGGAGATACCCTCAATTGTGTGGATCAGAAAAAGCACAAGCAAGGACCTTGGGTCATACATATAGATCCCTTGAGGGGAGAACCCGGGTATGAGGAAGAAGGCTTGTACAAAGATGATGTTAAGGATGGAAAGTGGAGAAAATATACGTTACAGGGAGATCTGGTTGGCGTAGAAAATTACCGCTGGGGCAGCATGGACGGCTTACAGGAATATTTCACGGCCTCCGGAAACCGGCTCAGGGAAGAAAGCTGGATGGCCGTCGATCCCCAAAATCCATACGATACCGTTACGGTCTATGATGATCCACATAATCCTTTCGTTTCCCACCGTAAGGTTGTTAAACTAGAAGCTTCCACGGTCAAGCACGGCACCTGGAGCTATTATGATCCCTCCACAGGCACTGTTGCCAAAACTGAGCGTTATGTCCTGGACAAGCTCCAGGATGATTTCGGGGCATCCTCCCACGGGGCAAAGTCCATTGTAGATACCTCTCTCAACACAGTCCCAAAAGAGGTGCAGGATTACAATAAGAAGAACGCGGGCAAGAAAAAATACAATGTGCGCACCGGCGAAACCGGGGGGCAGTAGGATCTGAGCGGCGCCCCAAAGGACCCAGACGTCCTGTATTACCAACCCTCTGTTTTCTGGATAAAGGCCGTTAATTCAGTGGCGATGGCTTTATGCTCTTGCAGATCCGGATGTCCTGCGCATCCATGGTGATACCATTTCTGATAGAAATAGGTATATACCTTATGGTCCCCTTCCTTTTGTACAGCATCGGAAATAGCCGTTAAACATTTCTGCATAAAGGCAGTGAGTTTGGCATCTGCCATCGGAGAAGTAAGGCATATTAAATCGGCCTTTGGATAATGTCCCCTCAGCGTATACAAAAAGGAGATATAAGCCCCGCAAAAGGTGGCTGAATCCTGCAAGCCATCGTTTTGACCCAGGCATATGGTCACCACATCTGGTTGATATTTGTTGAAGTCCCAGGTAATGGAATCGCCTGCCAGGTTGATTTTGTCGAATACCTGCGGCATGTTGATCTTCATGCTACAGCAACTGTGCATAAGCCCAATGCCGGAAACAGAAGTCAGGATGTAATCTGCATTCAGGGATTTGGCAGTCAAAGACCCATAACTATAATAAGCGTTTGACTGGTCGTAATAATCGCCCTGGCCACATGGGTGTAAAGACATATCACTTAATGCGCCACAGGTAATGGAATTGCCGATAAATTCTATTTTATGTGCGGGAGCTACAGGTAGATCCAGTAGCTTTTTACAGCGAACACCCGCAAAGCCGAGGTATCCTACCTGGGTTTCTGTGTTTTTACAAATGACCAACACATGAGAGCTGCCTTTAAGCCTGGCCTCTATATTCAACGTGTCAGATCCGCTGCGGGTTTGGAGCCGGTAAGGGGTTTCACCGTCTACCGCTATCTGGATCCAGTTATGTCTTCCTCCGAATTGTTGGTCTTTCAGATATATCAGGCAGGATGATCCTTCAAAATGTATTTGCATGTAGGCGCCGGCGCCCCAGAACCTGATTTCACCTGGAATGGACTGATCGGCTCTGCCTCCGTACCGGATATGAGCGTCAGCAGCGGGATAAAAGTTTCCAGAACCCGAATGGGCGGCGCCAGAACCCGCATGGGCGCTGGCCGGGGCGGCAACAGAAAGGGCCATAAATCCTATTGCAAGTAGTTGAATACTAGTCCATTGAGCCTGAATCATCTGAAAATATTTTAAAAATAAAGATAGGGAAGAAAAAAGTGTTACTTTTGATATCATAATAATATCAAAAAGAATTTCTTTATGGAAAAGATTATGCGTCCCATTTCGGGATACTTGGCCCTGGTGGGGGCTTTTGTTTGCTTCTTCGGAGGTATCGCCACTTTTGCCATTTTTCAGGGAAATCCAGGAGCTGTCGTTTTAGGGATTATGCTGGAACTGGCCTTTATTTTCCTGGCCAAGGGAACCATGATTGTATCCCCCAACCAAGCTCGTGTTTGCTTGTTTTTTGGAAAATATGTGGGAACGGTAAAAGAAAATGGATTGCTTTGGGTCAATCCCTTCTACACGGTTACCAGTATTTCGCTCAGGGCCCAGAACCTGAACGGACAAACCCTGAAGGTCAATGATAAGATGGGTAATCCCGTTGAAATTGCCGCAGTCATTGTATGGCAGGTCAGTGACACCTATAAGTCCAGTTTTGAAGTAGCAGATTATAAGCAATATGTAAATATCCAAAGTGAGGCCGCAGTACGTCACCTGGCAACCACTTGCCCATACGATAATATGGAGGCGGAAGGGGCGGAAGTTACCCTTAGGGAGGGAGGTTCCAAAGTCAATGAAATGCTGGAGTCTGAGCTTAATGATCGATTGGCTCCTGCCGGTCTGATCATCAAGGAGGCCAGGATCAGTCATTTGGCTTATGCCCAGGAGATTGCAGGGGCCATGTTGCAACGTCAGCAAGCCACGGCTATAGTAGCTGCCAGGACTAAAATCGTCGAAGGCGCTGTGGGTATGGTGGAATTGGCCTTGGATCAGTTGTCCAAAAGACATATTGTGGAACTGGATGATGAACGTAAAGCCGCTATGGTTTCTAACCTGATGGTGGTGCTTTGTGGTGAGCGCGGAGCTCAACCCATCCTCAATACAGGAACCTTGTACCAATAATTGATGTCCTACTAATTTATGCCTGGTGAGTCAGAAGAAAAGTTTTGCCCTGCGCTTGGATGCTGCTTTGTATGAGGCCCTGGAAAAGTGGGCCCAGGAAGAGTTTCGAAGCGTAAATGGCCAGATTGAATGGGCCTTGCATCAGCAAATGAAGGCAGTGGGAAGGTGGAAGGTTCCGGTTGAAAACAACGATCAAAAACGGGAAGAGGAAAAATCAGGTTCCGATTAGCATTGGATAAAGTCCTTCCCTTCAAAGTATTCATCTGGAAAGAAGCCCTTACGAACTGCCGCATCTGAAAGGAGGACCTCAGGTTGAAGGACACGTATCCTTTCTCCGGAGGCCCCTCCTGGCTGTAGCAGGTCTTTTCGAACGAAAATGAGGTTATAGCCCTGGCGGTTATGCGCACAAAGTTCATAGCCTTTCTCAAGGCCCAAGCGACACATGGCTTGTACGGAGGCTCCAGGGTGTGGGTGATGGGTTCCTGGCGCTGTAGCCAGGGACCTGCCTCCAAATTCAATCCTGGCTTCAATGATGACGATCCAGGGTTTTAGGGAGGCTATGGCTTTCCATATCCAATAATCGTCCCCGTCAATGTCTATAGACAGGAGTCCTATATCACCCCTGATGCCTTGACCCTCCAGTAATTCGTTGATATTATCCGGACTCACTTTGGTGCAAAGGAAGGAGGGCGGGTCAAATTTGGTCAGGTCAATTTTAGCATAAAAGCTTTTTCCAATTGAAATGTTCCGTGGATCGGCATCAATAAACAACCCTTTCCAGCCCAGGTGTATGGCCGGGAGGGCGCAATTACTCTTTACGCAATCTCCTGACCCTATGTCTACAAATAAGGGCGGGATTTGCCGAAGGTGGGTAATGAGGTAGAGCAATAGACCGTCTTCCCCATGATAGGTGAATACGTTGCAGGAAACCTCCTCGGGATGCCTGTAGTCCTGATCGCGGAAAGCAGCCTGTAGCAAACGGATCTGCACCTGAAGGGTTGGGTCTACCCTGCTGCTGAGCAGGAAGGGATAAGCCCTGCGTTTGACCAGATATTTGAAGTAGGACAACATCTTTGACGACTACTCTTCGGTTTGGGTTGGTTCTCCTTCCTGCATGTCTGGTCCAACGGT
Source organism: Beijerinckiaceae bacterium (assembly GCA_903970475.1). Lineage (GTDB taxonomy): Bacteria > Bacteroidota > Bacteroidia > Chitinophagales > Chitinophagaceae > Dinghuibacter. The sequence continues at coordinate 60,055 of CAJCIQ010000129.1, read as the reverse complement.
CACCAGCACCTTATCAATGCGGTGTCCATCCATGTCTACCACCTCAAAAGTGAAGTTTTTCCACTGGAGCATTTCGCCGGCCTTGGGTATCCTTTCCAATTGGTGCAGGATGAAACCAGCCAAGGTGTCGTATTCCATTTCTTCCGTATCTATCCACTCCAATTTATCAAAATATTGCATGAAGTCGTAAAATGGAAGTTGTCCATCTACCAGGAAGGAACCGTCCTGGCGCCGGATAATTTCATAGTCATCCTCCTGGTCTAATTGAGGCATATCTCCCACAATGGCTTCGAGTATATCGTTGAAGGTGACCATGCCTTGCAAGGTTCCGTATTCATCTACTATAAAACAGGATTGGGTTTTGCTTTGTTTGAATTTTTCCAGCACCTGATAGGCGGAATTGTTTTCCGGTACATAGAGGGCTGGTTTCAAAATTTCCTCCAGACGTGTTTGTGGCTCGGCTCTGAACAGCTCCTTAAGCGACACAATGCCTTTGATATTGTCAATGTCTCCCTCGCAAATAGGATAGGTGAAGTGGGTAGACTGTTGCACAATGGGTTTGATGTCTCCTACCTTATCCTTTAGCTGAAACCAGATGATATCAGACCTATGGGTCATCAGGGAGGTGATATTCCTATCCCCCAGGTGAAAAACACGTTCAATGATTTCCTGCTCCGCCTCTTCAATAGTTCCGTGCTCTGTGCCTTCATTGATCATGGCTTTGATCTCATCTTCTGTTACCTGGTTGTCCCTGTTGTCTATGCGGAAGACCCGGTAGAGAATATTGGAGGACTTGGTAAGCATCCAGGTGAAGGGGTACATGACCTTGGATATCACATCCATGACGGGGGCCAGGGCTTTGGAAAAGGCCTCGGGGGCGGATAGGCCTACCCGTTTGGGGACCAATTCCCCCAATACCAACAGGAAATAGGAGGTGAGCAATACGATAATGCCAATGGCGATATCACCGGTATAATGCCCCATCCAGGGAAACCTGGTTAGCCATTTTTCCAGGTCTTCCTCCATGGATTTACCGGAAAGGTTACCAATCAGAATGCCGATAAGGGACAACCCAATCTGAACAGTAGATAACAGGCGTGCGGGCTGGTTGGCCAGATCCAGGGCCTTTTTTGCCGCAGGATCACCTTTAGCCGCCTGGGCTTCCAGTCTGGCTTTTCGGGCAGACACCAGCGCAATTTCAGCAAGAGAAAAAAATCCATTGAGGAGGATCAATCCAAAAATAATCAGGATGTCACTCATTGAAGAGGGGGGATTGGTGAGGAAAGGAGCCCTATTTTCCTATTGTAGAAACGGGCAAACAACGTGCCTGAGGCTAACCCTAACAGGGCGCCTCCCAACACGTCGAAAGGGAAATGAACCCCAACGTATATCTGGGCATAGGAAATACTTCCGGCCCACAGGTACATCCAACGCCATTGTTTGCTTCTCTTTCCGAGGGTGCCAACGATGAAGGCGGCCATCCCGAAGTGATTAGCAGCGTGGGAGGAGGTAAAGGATCCACTGTGGGGGCAATAATTGGCAATAAACCGGACCTGGTCTCCCAAAAGGGGATCCATACAGGGACGCAGCCTGCCAACTACATTTTTAAGGACCTGGCTACTGATGGTATCGGTAAAACCAACCAGGGCGACGTAGAAGCAGGCCCACCAACAACCTTTCCACTTGAAGTTCACCAATATGTAAACCAATAAGAAGACGTACAGAGGGGCCCAGACTACCGCCTGACGGATAAAAAGGAAAAAATGATCTGAAAAGTCACTCGTCCATTGACCGTTGATATGCTCAAACAGGTAATAATCCCAACGTATCATGTGTTGCAATAGGTCCATCTCGGTATAAAAATCCGAAAAAATAATTAAATGAGGAATGGGCGCATAATATAAAAGAGTTTACTGAATTTTGCCTCCGGTCTAATTATATAATTATTATCTATTTGTTATGCTGAAGTTTCTGCCGAGGTACATGCGTTGGCTGTTGTTAATAGCCATCGTTTTCCTCGTTTTGATGAGCATTGATCGTTTCGCATTGTATTTCGCCTTTAAAAGCCCACTACAACATATATCCCACATGCTCCCTGCTTTTTGGATGGGGGTGCGTTATGATTTGAGAGACGTGGGCATATTGTCGGTGTTTCTGTTGATCATTGGAGCCATTCCGTTTTTGAATCCTTTTCAAAGCCAGGTAGGGAAAATCGTTTGGTTTACCTTACTGTGGATCGTAGCCATATTATTTGTAGCGGTCTATACAGTCGACTTTGCCCACTACGCTTACTTGTCTCAACGACTCAATGCCAGCCTGATCAATTACATGGGTGATTCTGAAACGAGCGTTTCCATGGTATGGCAAACCTACCACGTAGTCTGGATAGTGATGACCCTGATTGGCATTGTACTCCTGATTATGGCCATTTTGAGCTGGGGCTACCGGCGTATTTCTCCTGTAAAGGCGAAGGTGAAAACATCGCATCAGTGGATATGGGGCATCGTTATATTCGTGTTGTTGGGAGGAGGAATCTTTGGTCATATAGGGCAGTATCCTTTGCGTTGGAGTGATGCTTTTTCCCTGGGCGATGACAGGCAGGCTCAATTAGCCCTCAATCCGTTCCAAAGCTTTTTCAGTTCCCTGAAATTCAGGACCCAGACTTTTACCAAAAAGGATGTTCAAAAATATTATCCCCTTATGGCAACCTATCTGGGTGTAGACCACCCGGATAGTGTTAACCTCAATTATACCCGGGAGATAGCGGCAGGTGATACTACCACTACACGCCCCAATATTGTATTGGTTATTTGCGAAAGCTTCAGTGGGTATAAAAGCTCCATGTGGGGCAATCCCCTCAATACCACGCCTTACTTTAAGAGCCTTTGTGAGCAGGGCGTATTTTATGACCATTGTTTTACACCCCACTATGGCACGGCCAGGGGTGTTTGGAATGTCATCACCGGTATTCCCGATGTAGCCATTGATAATACTTCCAGCCGTAACCCCGATGCGGTAGATCAGCATTCTATCATGAATGACCTGAGTGGCTATGAGAAATTCTATTTCATAGGTGGGTCCACCAGCTGGGCCAACATCCGGGGCGTACTGCAAAATAACCTGAGTGATTTGCACCTTTATGAAGAAAATGACTACACCTCGCCTAAATTGGATGTGTGGGGCATCAGTGATAAGAACTTGTTCATGGAATCCAATAAAGTACTGAAGACCCAAACCAAGCCCTTCTTTGCCATTATTCAGACCTCAGATAACCACCGTCCTTATACCATCCCTCCAGAAGACAGGGCTGCCTTCAAACTGGTTTCCTATCCTCCGGATTCTTTAAAGAAATATGGATTCCAAACCAATGAGGAATTGAATGCCTTCCGTTATACTGATTTTTCCTATCAATACTTTATTGAAACGGCCAGGAAGGAAGGTTACTTCAAGAACACCATCTTTGTATTTGTGGGAGACCATGGTATCCGGGGCGATGCTGGAAATATGCTGCCCAGGGCCTGGACGGATGATGCACTAACCTGCTTTCACGTACCCCTGTTGTTCTATTCGCCCGCCAGGCTTTCGCCTGTTCGACATACCATGAACTGTTCCCAGACGGATATTATGCCCACCCTGGCAGGATTGTCAAAGGGGGCCTATACCAATACTACCCTGGGCAGGGACCTTTTCCACCTTAGCGATACCACCACCAATATTTCCTTCATTATGGACCACGATGCCAGAGAAATTGGAGTGGTACGCAACGGATATTATTTCCTACGGCAGATTAACGGTGGTAAGGAAAGGTTTGTACATTTATACAATAACGACCCTATAGCTCCAGGGCCTGTATCAGACAGCGTGCGCAACATACTAAGAAATTATACCAGCGGCTTTTATGAAACCGCCAGGTATATGCTGGTGAACAACAAAAAAAAGCAACCATAAAATGAAAAGGATTTGTCTGGCGATCGCCTTTAGTTGGTTAGTGGTCTCCTGTTCGAAATCTAATGGCCCGTCTCCGTCTTATAGTTCTACCCTGACTTTTAGTGTGAACGGTCAGCAGGTTACCTTTACGGGTACCGTTGATACAACCAATGGGATCGCTGCCGACGTCAGTGGGGTCCTTCCGGGCTCCGGTGATTCTGCATCGGTGGTACTCAACTTTCTGATCGCTAATGCAGCGCCCTCCACCTATCAGGGATATTTCTACGATACTTCTGCTAAACAGAACGTCAGCTTTGATCTGTTGGATATTAAAACCGCTGTTGATTACCAGAGTGGTACCGGTAATTTTAAAGCGCAAATCACTTCTAACAATGGCCAATTGCTGGAAGGGACCTTCCAGGGGGAAATATACCTGAACTATGGCCCTTCCACAGTCGACTCTCTTGCGATAACCAACGGAACACTCACGGTCTCTTATTAGGACTATACCAGACCCTTTGTGTCGGATGAGCAACCGTAGCAGGGTGGGAATTTTTCGGTGGACCGGGGCCGTTAGCAAATTATTTTTTTGTACTTTTAGGAAAATCCAGTTCCCATGAAATCGACCAATTCAATTGGTTTTTACGGAGTTATACTAACGGCCCTTTCATTTCTGGCCCTTTCCTGCTCCAAAAGCGCCTCCGATTTACCTCAGCTCCCCTATTTCGAATTTTCATTGAATAACACGGTGGTGCCCCTCAGCAGCTTGAGCGTGGATACAACAACCGTAAGAAATTCCATTTTTATCTATGGAGAGACGGTGTTGCCTGGTATGGTCGATACAGCCCATTTTGTAGCACATTTCATGAGAACGCCCAGTGTGCCTGCTGCCCTTGCCCTGGGTACTTTTGCCGATTCTGCTTATCCTTCCCAAACGGTGGAAGTTAGTTTATCTGGAAGTATCGCAGCCACACCAGGGGCTCAATTTGCCTGGATTAACCACCCTTCTTATTATCCCTCTATTATCAATATCGCCAGCAACAACACGTACAGCTTTACAGGTACTTTCCAGGCAGGATTGGCGCCGGATAGTGTCAACGGGAATGTTTGGCCTGCCGGACTAGACAGTCTGAAACTGACAAACGGAACGTTTTATATACCTCTTTAATGCGCATGGGTCCGCAGTAGTTTTTTGCACGTAGTGGTTAAGGCGCTGATTGGTTTATTTATTGGCCATGTTTTCGGCGATGATCACCATGCGGGGGGATTCTTTGGGTTGATAGGACCCTAACTGATAATCACCGAATACCTCCCTGATCTGCATTTGCTGTAGGCTTAACATTTTCTCAAAGTCCTCAAGGCTGAACTTGGCTACCTGCTCTCTGAATACGATAGGATGGGGAACCTTACCGTCTTCAATGACAATCTTTTTGTAGAAATGTCCCCGATCCATGCGTTTATGCACATGGAATAAGATACCGTCCTGTTCCCTTTCCATTTTGGGCACAAAATGATCTTCCCAATAAGGCGTATTGAGGTAATCAATCACCAGCCATCCGTCGGGTACCAGACATCGGGTCATTGTACGAATGGCGTTCTGATGCTCCCTCCAGGAATTGAAATAGCCAAAGCTGGTGAAGAAGTTAAAAGCATATCCGAAATACCTGGTCCAGAAGGGCTGGCGCATATCATGCTGGTAAAAGTGGAGGTGGTCGTTTTCGAAATTCTTTGCAAAGGAAATGCTGTCCGGAGAGAGGTCAATGCCTGTGACATCAAACCCTTTGGCATTGAGGTAGACGCTATGCCTGCCTCTTCCACATGCAACGTCCACCATTCTGCTTCCTGGACCAGGTTGCAGATACTCCAGCAATCCGTCTATGAATCCGGCTGCCTCTTTTTCATCTCTGTTGGCGTAAAGACGGTGATAATAAGGAGAATTAAACCAGTCCTTAAACCAGGGTTGGGCGCTCATAGTACCAATGCATTTATGGTTATAAATGTAATATGCATGTATCAGGGTTTTAAATCGTCTTTGCCTGACCTGAAGCGATTTTGAATGACTCTTGCAATCAGTCCTGTCCATCCGGTTTGGTGGGAAGCCCCCAATCCTTTGCCCGTGTCCCCATTGAAATATTCATGAAACAGGATATAGTCTTTAAAGTGGGGATCGGTTTGCATTTTCTCATTATCCCCGAATACGACCCTATGGCCCTTTTCATCTTTTAGAAACAGGCCCAGCAGACGGTTGCACAAAGCGTCGGCAATCTGGTTGAGGTTCAGGAAATTGCCTGAACCCGTCGGATATTCCATGGTAAAACTATCTCCGTAATAGTAATAATAGCGTTGCAGGGCTTCAATGAGCAAGCCATTCATAGGCATCCAAATGGGGCCTCTCCAGTTGGAGTTGCCTCCGAATAAAGAAGAATCGCTTTCTGCGGGTAGGTATTTAACCTCCAGGATTTGCCCATCCACAGGAAATTGGTAAGGATGTGCCAAATGGTATTTGGATAAAGACCGGATGCCGTAAGGACTAAGGAACTCGGTTTCATCCAGGAGGTACTGCAAGACCGCCTTCATACGGTGGGCCCTGACCAAACCCAGGAGACGTTTTTCGTTATCGCCTTTATCATTGAACCGGGAAACCAGGGCAGCCAGGTCAGGCCGGTTTTCCAAAAACCAGTTCATCCTGTTCTGGAACTCCGGTTGGTCTTTGAGTATCTTGTCATCAAGGATTTCCACAGCCAACAGCGGAATCATTCCTACCAGGCTGCGTATTTTCAAGCGCCGGGTGCTTCCATCCGTGGCCCTGATCTGGTCATAGAAAAACTGATCCTGCTCGTCCCATAAGCCTATATTCTGATCTCCCAGACTATCCAATGCGGCCGCTATATATAGAAAATGGGCAAAGAATTTATTGGCCATTTCTACATAGGTCTTATTGGTTTTGGATAGTTCCAGTGCAATGCGAAGCATGTTCAGACAAAACATGGCCATCCAGGCTGTTCCATCGGCCTGTTCCACGAGTTCACCTGTGGGCAGACCTGCATCCCTGTCAAATACCCCTATATTATCCAATCCCAGGAAGCCCCCTTCAAATATGTTATTCCCTTCTGCGTCTTTTCGGTTAACCCACCAGGTAAAGTTGATGAGTAGTTTATGGAACACGGTTTCCAGGAAGAACCGGTCTCCCTTCCCGTCGTTTTGTTTGGCTTCCAACTGGTATATCCTCCAGGTAGCCCAGGCGTGGACCGGAGGATTGGTATCACTGAAATTCCATTCATAGGCCGGCAGCTTCCCGGAAGGATGCATGAACCATTCCCTGGTCAGCATAACCATCTGGCGTTTGGCGAAGGCAGGATCAATGGTGGTGAAAATGACGGCGTGGAAGGCCAGATCCCAGGCCGCAAACCAGGGATACTCCCAATTGTCCGGCATGGAAATAATGTTGAAGGCTTTGAGGTGTTTCCATTCTGCATTCCGCCCTTTTTTACGGGTGGGGGGCGGAGTGGGCTGAGCTGGGTCTCCTTCCAGCCAGTGTTGTACGTCGTAATAGTAAAACTGTTTATTCCAGACCATACCAGCCAGGGCCTGGCGGTGTATTAGCTTTTGGTCTTCGTCGTGAATATCCTTTTGAAGGGATTGATAGAAAGCATCCGTTTCTGCCTTGCGGGTATCAATCCACTGGTCAAATGCTGAAAAAGGAGTTGGCATATCCTTTTTGGACAAGCGCACTTTTACCGTTACGGAGGCCCCCGGTTCAATCACAAAAGAATAGGTGGCGCAGGCCTTCGTTCCAGACAGGGCTGGATTGACGGTAGGCAGTCCCACCACCAGGTGGTCATTGATACCATCCTTACAGTAGGGATTATGGTCATCGAACCGATAGAGCCTACGGGAATTGGTTTCATTTTCGCAAAACAGCCACCCATCAGGAGATTGGGCATACAACTTAAAATTACCCAGGTCCCGGTGTTCAATTTGCAGGGATTCTTCCCCGTTATAACGCATTTGGGGTTTATAGGGGTCAATACCCCAGGACCAGGTATTGCGGAACCAGCAGGTAGGCATAATGCGTAAAGGGGCGGAGGCAGGCCCCCGGTTATATGCGGTTATGCGCATGAGTATATCCTCCTGGTCCACCTTGGCATACTCTACAAATACATCAAAGTACTCATCAGCATCAAATATGCCTGTGTCCATGAGCTCATATTCCGGATCCTTTCTGGTGCGGCGTATGTTTTCATTCAAAAGACCTGCATAAGGATAAGGTTTCTGGGGATACTTATACAGCATCTTCATGTAGGAATGGGTAGGGGACCCATCCAGATAGTAGTATATTTCCTTTACGTCTTCTCCGTGATTCCCTTCTTTATTGGAAAGTCCGTAAAAGATCTCTTTTAGTAAGGTATCCTTTTCGTTCCAGAATACTGGAGCCAGGCAAAGGAGCTGCTGTTCATCGCAAAAGCCGGCTATGGCTTCTTCTCCCCAACGGTAGGCCTTACTTCTGGCCATATCGTGGGTGCTACTGGTCCAGGCCTCTCCCGTGGCACTGTAATCTTCTCTGACGGTCCCCCACTGGCGGCAGGAAACATAGGTTCCCCATTTTTTCCAGGCTTTATCGGTCAATCGGCTTTGCTCCTCGTTCATAATCTTAGCCAGTTTGCAATTATTCAGGGTAAAATTAGCCCAATTAGGGTCTGATGTGCCCTGAAAAAAAAGGTTTATCTTTGCGCCCGATAAATATAAATAATATCATACATGATTTCAGTTAATAATGTCACGCTGGCCTATGGTAAAAGAGTACTTTTTGATGAAGTAAACCTCAAATTCACCAAAGGGAACTGTTATGGGGTGATCGGCGCCAACGGAGCAGGGAAAAGTACCTTTCTGAAGATATTGAGCGGAGAGATAGAGGCCAATAAAGGAAACATAGAAATTACGCCTGGAGAGCGCATGGCGGTACTGAAACAAAACCATTTTGAATTTGATACTTGCACCGTTCTGGAAACCGTATTGATCGGGTATAAGAAGCTATGGGAAGTGATGAAGGAAAGGGAAGCCATTTATGCCAAAGCCGACTTCAGTGAAGAAGATGGTATGCGGGCAGGGGAACTCGAAGGAGAGTTTGGGGAAATGGGTGGTTATACAGCGGAAAGTGATGCCGGTACCCTATTAGGGGAAGTCGGCGTGCCTGAAATGTACCATAACAACCTCATGAAGGACCTTCCAGGTAACCTGAAACTAAGGGTGTTGCTGGCTCAGGCCCTATACGGAAACCCGGACATCCTGCTCTTGGATGAACCGACCAATGACCTGGACGTAACTACCATTAGTTGGTTGGAAAACTTCCTGGCCGATTATGAAAACATAGTCATTGTTGTTAGCCACGACCGTCACTTCCTGGATGCGGTATGTACCCATACTGCTGATGTGGATCGTCAGAAAATCAGAATCTACACGGGTAACTATACCTTTTGGTATGAAAGCTCCCAATTGGCAGCCAGGCAGTTGTCCGATCGTAATAAAAAGACCGAGGACAAGCGTAAGGAACTCATGGACTTTATTGCCCGGTTCAGCGCGAACGCTTCCAAATCCAAACAGGCCACTTCCCGTAAGAAAGCATTGGAAAAACTGGTCATCGAAGACATTCAACCTTCATCCAGGAAATATCCCGGCATTATCTTCAAACCAGACCGTGAAGTGGGTAACCAGATCCTGAATGTGAATGGCTTAAGTAAGCAATCAGAAGATGGAGTCAAATTGTTCTCCGGAGCCACTTTCTCTGTTTCCAAAAACGATAAGATTGCTTTTCTTTCCAAAGACCATAGGGCGCTTACTTCCTTCTTTGAGGTAATCAATGGAGAAGTGGCCGCCGATGCCGGCACCTTTGAGTGGGGAACGACCATCACCAAGGCATACTTGCCCAATGATAACAGCGCTTTTTTCAAAAACGATCTTAACCTCATAGATTGGTTAAGGCAATTTGTGCCCCCAACGGTAACCGATGTAGACGAGGATTTTCTCAGGGGTTTCTTTGGAAAAATGTTGTTTGCCGGTGATGAGGTACGCAAAAAAACAACCGTATTATCGGGAGGAGAAAAGGTGCGTTGCATGATCAGTCGCATGATGCTTCAAAATCCTAATGTGGTTATCCTGGATGAACCGACTAACCACCTGGATCTGGAAAGTATCACCTCCTTCAACGACTCCATGATGGATTTCAAAGGGGTTGTATTGTTCACTACCCATGACCATCAGTTCATGCAAACGGTGGCCAATCGCATCATTGAGCTTACGCCCAAAGGCATTATCGACCGCCTGATGACTTACGATGAGTACCTGGAGGATGCCCGCGTTAAGCAGCTTCGCGAGGAGCTTTACGCTTAGCTTCTCTTCCTCTTGCTTTACAGGGAGGGGCTTCACTTTGTTGGAAGCCCTTTTTCGTCAACTCTTCTTAGTTATACCGACACTTGGAAAAGCCACTTTTGCCGTTTCCACGTTTTGGGCGGTAAGTGTGTACCTCGATTTTGCTTTTTCCCCACGTGAAATCAAAGTGCACACTTACCGCCAAGCAATAAACGGCACTCAGGTCCGTTTGATTATGGAAAGTATACGCCATGAACAAACGCGTCTTCCTAATGGGAGTGCTGGTATGCAGCGCCCTGTCCACAAAGCTTTCCGCCCAAAGCCTGGATTCTGATTACAAAACCGCCGTGGGGGTAAAATTCGGCTGGTGGGAGAGCGCTTCTTTATCGGTCAAGCATTTTATAAAAGACAATACAGCCATTGAGGGCTTGCTTTATTTCTGGCAATATGGAGGTGAGGGATGTGGGTTATATGAATACCACGGAGCCATTTCTTCGGTTTCTGGTCTCAAATGGTATGTAGGTGGGGGTGGCCACTTCGGCGTATACAATACGGATTGGGCCAAAGAAGTGCCTAAAAGCCATTCTGGAACTTATCTGGGACCGGATGCCATCCTGGGGGTAGATTATAAGTTGACAGGAGCCCCCATAGCGTTAAGCTTTGACGTTCAGCCCCGGTTTGACGTGCCGGGAGGCTATATCAGTGTTTGGGGGGGCCTGGGGGTGCGCTTCGCTTTCTGAGGTTTGACGGGATCTGGGGCTGCGCTTTGCTTTTTGAAGGCTGAGGCCTTTGTCCTATTTTCGCGAGGCATGAAAAAGTTGCTATTATCCATTATCGATTGGTTCTATCCGCCCTTTCAAAAGATCATGCCTCTCCAAACTTTCCGTTATGCGGCCTGTGGAGGAGGGAATACCCTATTGGACATCTTCCTTTTTACCATAAGTTATAATTATATCTTCCATCAAAAGCCAGTTGGCTTACCCTTTTCCATATTGGGTATAAATGCCTTAGATCCGGTAACGGCTTCTTTGATCTTGGCTTTTTGCGTGAGTTTTCCCACCGGCTTTGCACTGATGCGCTACCTGGTATACCCCGAATCCAATCTAAAGGGCAGGGTACAGTTGTTCAGGTATCTGGTTCAGGTATTGCTTTGCATAGCCCTGAACTATTATATATGTAAGGTGTTCCTCGTAGATGTCTTGCATATATGGCCCACCTTAGCCAAAATCATCACCACTTTCATCGTAGTAACCTTTTCCTTCCTGGCGCAAAGGCATTTTACTTTCCGCGTCAGGGGCCAGGAGACAGCCCCGCAGGATCCGGCCATACAGGAACAAGAGGCCACCTCAACGGGTAAGACAAACAGGTGGTGAGGCAACCAGGTAAGACAAACAGGTGAGGCAAACAGGTAAGACAAACAGGTGAGTTTACCAGGTAAGGTCACTCACGAATACAGCCAGTTCTCCGGAAGCCTGACAGCGCACATTCATTTCTGAAGGTCCGGCACTCAGTTGAATAATGGATATATTATCCAACTGGCCCTCGGAATGGATACCCTTCATAAAGGGTTGGTTGAGTTGGGTGCTGGCTTGTTTACGGATTTGCTCCAGGTATTGGGCAATAGGGAAGCGGGTGTATTCCTTCAATTCTTTCAGGATTTTTTTACTGAATATCCAAGAGGCTGTTTTGATCAGCAAATTATTGGTCTGTAGGTGATAATCCAGCTCAGAGATATCCAGTAGGCCTGTAGCCGTATCCAGGGTAGGCAACCCGCTCAGGTAAAAGGTGCCGGATTGGTATCCGCTGAATTGGAGGCCGATTTGCAATAGCCCCTTATCGAGATGGGCTAAAGAACATTTTTCAATGGTGATGTTCTTGTTGTCTACTGTAAAGGTATGGTGATCCAACTGGGCATTCATGATGGCTGCCAGTGAATCGTAGTCCAGGCGCGCATCCAGGTATACGCGAAAACCATGGCGGGGTGTGAAGTCAGAAAGATTTGGAACGGGAACAAGGGTATCCTTCAAGGGGCGCAGGCTTATCAGGGGCCGACCCGATACGCCAACGGATAGGTATAACGTATCATTGTGTGCGTATAGTTCGGATACCCTTAGCCGGACAGGTTGCAATTGAAAATACCCGGCGTTGTATAGATGGTAAGTTGCCCATAGCTTATTCCAGATTTGTTGGAACTGAGGGCGTAGATCTAACTTGTCCAATGCACGCTGGAGGGCCCAGCCCGCAGTGTCCATTTGGGAATTAATGGCGCTGATTACCTGGGAGGTGACGTTCTGACCCCAGAAGCATACATTACATTGATCCAGGGCTACGCTCGGCTGACGGATAATTTTAGATTGAACCGTGTAATTTGGTTTTAGGGAAAAACGCATGCTAAATCCCATATCCACCCTTCTGGCTCCTTCCGCTCCGGCGCCACAACTACAGGGAGGTGTCCAGGGGGAATAGCCTACGGTGCCTGTGCAAAGCCGGGTGGAAGCCTTGATCTGGTAATATCCCGTAAACTTCAAATCCATGTTGTTGCCCAGGGCATTGATGCGGAGGCGCCCCCTCCGCAACCGATACATGTAACGGGTATCGCAGGCTGGCTGGTAATAGTCTACCGGCCAACCGGTAGAATGGAATATGGTATCCACCTTGGATTCCGCTATCCTGTAAAGGGCTTTGAGGTTGATTTTTACCGGGATGTCAATATCGCTCATGGGTAGGGTATCGACAGAAGGCCGCATGCTGGTATCCAATGCCGTTGCCGTTACTTGTTGGGCACTGGCGTGGAGGTTAATGAAAAGGAAAAGGGCCAGAAAGGAAAAAAGAGGTTTCATGACGGATGTAAAATAATGGATTTAAATTAGAGCCTTGCCAGCACCTAAAAAAATAGGGATCATTTTACTTTGGGGATGCGTGACCCTGGCCGCAAGGGCCTATGCCGGCGGGGGCGGACACACGGCCTGTAGCCAAAACGGGCGGCCCGGTCCGGATTCTCTGATCCACTTGTTGATCGGGCGCCTGGAAACCCAGCAGGTAAAAGTTGATGGGTTTTATTATCAAGGGACTTTTCCTACCCTTAGGGCCTGGGCTGCCACTCCCGCTACCCTGAAGGGTGACAATTCCATATTTTACACGGGTCTGGTGGTATGGACCCTACAAAAGTTGGAGCCCCAACTTCAAGGCGAAGATAAAATTCGTTGCGACAGCATCATCGCAAGGGGGGTACGCAGCTACATACATTATCGCAACCGTAAGGGCGGCCCTTCCTATAATTTCTGGCCTACGGATAAACCCGTGTTTTTCCCCCAATCCTTAGTATTGGATAAATTTAAGGATTCCAAACAAATAGCGGATGATATGGATGATACGGGTATCCTGTACCTGGGTAAGGAGTGGAAGAAAGGGGATACGGCGGTGGCCCGGCTCAAAACCCTGATGGATGCCTATGCTTGCGGCAGCCTTGGGCCGGACGGCAAGACCAGAAGAGCCATGAATACCTATAAACAATTCAGGGATCTTCCCGCCTATTCTTCCTGGCTGGGCGCAAAGACACCCGTGGAGTTCGATGCAGGTGTTTTTTGCAACATGATGACCTTTGTGCTTACCGCCGGTTTGCCACTTAATCAGCATGACTCAGCGACGATTCAGTTCCTGCAATATGTGCTCCGGATGAAAGCCTACTGGACTGACCCTGCATTTGTCTCCCCTTATTATCCCACCCGGGCAGTATTGATCTATCATTATGCCCGTTTTTTGGATAAGTTTCCCCTGGATTCGTTGACCTCAATGCGGCCTCAGTTATGCCAGGATGCAAGGAAACTCCTGGCGTCCTCTACTTCTATCATGGAGCGCATTGTACTAAAAACGTCACTGATGCGCTTAGGGGATACCGTCAGTGAGCGTCCAGAGCTTGCTATATTCTCTGCCGATAAGGTGGAAAGAGAGCGATACAAATTTTACATAGCCAACATATCCAGCTTGTTCCCGCATTGGATACGCCGGATGTTCCTGCACAGCCCGGTTTGCATTTACCGGTTCTATTCACCGGCTTACAATGACGTGTTGTTGCTGGAGTACCTGGTGCTGGCAAGGCAGGGCAGTCCGGGCGGTAGGAAACCGGTTACCCAGTGGTAAGGGAACCGGCTACCGGCCGGCTCATCCCAATTGAAAAGAAGTCATGGAGATAGAGCCCATGACGGTTTGGTCGTTGAAGAAGATGGGATGTTCTCCCTTATTTTGCAGGCCCAGTGTATATAGCAGGGGCAAATAATGTTCTGGGGTGGGGACGGCCAGTTTTACGGCTGAACCCAGGGATTCATACCGGGTAAGGGGCGTAAAGTCGCCGGAGGCAATCTGAGTTTTGAACAGGGTATCGGCTTCTGTAGCCCAGTCGAAACCGGACGTTTGTAATTGCCAGTTCATCATCCGCAGGTTATGAACCATGTTCCCACTGCCGATGATGAGCACGCCCTTCTTGCGCAGGGCCATCAACTCCCTGCCCAATTCCAGGTGCCTTGAGGGAGGTTGTGTATAATCAATACTTAACTGAAGGACAGGAATATTGGCCTGGGGATACATTCTTCTCACTACACTCCAGGCGCCATGGTCCAAACCCCAATCGTGGTCTAAGGTAGGTTGAGCAGACCCGAGCAGGCCAGCCGTCGCCTGAGCCAGGGCGGGATCTCCGGGCGCGGGATATTGAACGTCAAAAAGGGCCTGAGGGAAACCGTAGAAGTCATGGATGGTAACGGGGAAGTCCATGGCGGTAATCCGGGTACCTTTGGTATACCAGTGGGCTGAAATACACAATACGGCCGCCGGTTTGGGGATTTCTTTCCCCTTTTGTTCCCAGCGCTCACTGAACATATTATCTTCTATGCCATTCATAGGAGAGCCATGTCCCATAAACAGCACGGGCATGCTTGGGGTTTCTTCCAGACGATCTGTGAACGACCGAAATTCAGATAAAGTATTCATGAGGCAAAGGTACGGAGGAGTACGGCAGGTATTATTGCGTAAATTGTTGACAATACTATCTATATGCCAGTACACAGCAAGTCGGCTGCCTTGGGCTTTATCTTTACGACCCTGTTGATTGATACGATGGGGTTTGGATTGGTTATTCCAGTGCTACCCTCCCTGATTCAAAAGCTAACGCATTCCGACCTGAGCAAAGCTGCTCAATACGGGGGTTGGTTACTAACCGCCTATGCGATTATGCAATTCTTTTGTGCGCCCTTATTGGGGAACCTCAGTGACCGTTTTGGCCGCAGACCTGTGATATTGATTTCATTGCTGGGTTTTGGAGTAGACTATATATTCCTGGGATTTGCACCTACCTTAGGTTGGTTATTTGTAGGAAGAGCTATTGCGGGAATTACCGGGGCATCCTTCACCACGGCCTCTGCCTATATAGCTGACATTAGTACGCCGGAAAACCGGACCCAGAATTTCGGGATGGTAGGGGTGGCCTTTGGGGTTGGATTTATTCTCGGCCCCTTACTGGGTGGGTTACTGGCCAAATTCGGGCTTAGAGTACCCTTTTTTGTCGCCGCCGGATTCAGCATCCTCAATGCAATGTTGGGTTTTTTCATACTTCCCGAATCCCTTCCTGCTGAAAGACGCAGGAAGTTTGAGTGGAGCAGAGCCAATCCCTTTGGGGCGATCGTAAGCCTGACGAAGTATCCCGCTCTCTCGGGCATGTTTTTTTGCCTTTTCTTCATTTACCTGGCGGCTCACTCCGTTCAGACTACCTGGGCTTATTTTACGAAATACAGATTCTCATGGACGGAGGCGCAGGTGGGATATTCCCTTGCCTTTGTCGGACTGTTGATCGGACTGGTCCAGGGCGTTCTGATACGGCCCCTTATACCCTGGCTGGGTAACCGGAAAAGTTTATATATTGGATTGATTCTCTATGCGTTAGGCTGCTGCTTGTTTGCATTTGCCAGCCAGAGCTGGATGATTTATGTGATCCTGATTCCTTATTGCCTGGGTGGTATAGCCGGCCCCTCCATACAAAGCATTATGTCAGGGTCTGTATCTGCCAAGGAGCAGGGGGAACTACAGGGCATGATGACCTCTATTATGAGCCTGACCTCCATTTTCGGCCCCCTCCTTATGACTGGCTTATTTGCCTGGGGCACCCGGCCCAATGGATCCGTCCATTTCCCGGGAGCTCCCTTTTTGGCAGGAAGCTTATTCCTGGTATGCAGTGTTGTCATTGCCTGGCTGACCCTCCGGGGGAAACCGGAACAGGGCGTACAGGCGGCCCCGGAGCTGCCAGTGCTTACGGAGGAAGGCGCTTCGGGCCTTATACCGGAGGAACCTATGGGCGCCTGATCAGGAGGGCCTTAGACATAAGTCTGACAAATTTTCACCTTTCCTGCCTTGGCATAATGATTGTCGCTTCAGATGGAGATTTAATACAAAGATCTAAAGCAGTATCTATGGGTAAAATTATCGGTATAGACCTCGGAACAACCAACAGTTGCGTTGCCGTTATGGAAGGCAACGAACCAGTGGTGATCGCTAATGATGAAGGCCGCCGTACTACACCTTCGGTGGTGGCATTCCTCAAGAATGGGGAACGTAAGGTCGGTGATCCTGCAAAACGCCAGGCCATCACCAACCCTATTAACACCATTATGTCGGTGAAACGTTTCATGGGTAGAAAGTACCCTGAAGTGGTCGAAGAGATTAAACACGTCAGTTATAAGGTGGTAGAAGGTCCCAATCAAACCGTTCGTATTGACATTGACGGTCGCCTCTACACGCCGCAGGAGATTTCAGCCATGATCCTGCAAAAAATGAAAAAAACAGCGGAAGACTATTTGGGTCAGGAAGTAAACGAAGCTGTTATCACCGTTCCGGCTTACTTTAATGACGCTCAACGTCAGGCTACCAAAGAAGCCGGTGAAATCGCCGGTCTGAACGTACGCCGTATCATCAACGAACCTACGGCTGCGGCCTTGGCATATGGAATGGATAAGAAACACCAGGATATGAAAATCGCGGTGTTTGACTTGGGTGGTGGTACCTTCGATATCTCCGTACTCGAATTGGGTGATGGTGTATTTGAAGTAAAATCTACCAATGGGGACACGCACCTGGGTGGGGATGACTTTGATAAGGTGATCATGGATTGGCTCTCTGATGAGTTCAAGAGGGACGAAGCAGTTGACCTCCGTAAAGATCCTATGGCATGGCAGCGTCTGAAGGAAGCGGCTGAAAAAGCAAAGGTGGAATTGTCCTCTTCTTCAGAAACAGAAATTAACCTGCCTTATATTACTGCCGTGGATGGGGCTCCCAAACACCTGGTGAAGAAGCTGACCAGGGCTAAATTCGAACAATTGTCCGATTCTCTTTTCGAACGTTGTTTGAAACCCTGCGAACAAGCACTGAAAGACGCCGGATATTCGGCTTCCAATATTGATGAGGTGATCCTGGTAGGTGGTTCTACCCGTATCCCCAAAGTGCAGGAAATTGTAGAAAAATTCTTCGGTAGGAAACCAAACAAGGGTGTAAACCCGGATGAGGTAGTAGCCGTAGGCGCTGCTATCCAGGGTGGGGTACTCACCGGAGAAGTAAAGGATGTATTGCTTTTGGACGTTACCCCGTTAAGCCTGGGTATAGAAACCATGGGTGGTGTCATGACTCCCCTGATTCCTTCCAACACGACCATTCCTACCAAGAAATCGGAAACTTTCTCTACAGCTTCTGATAACCAGCCCGGTGTTCAGATCCATATTCTCCAAGGGGAACGCTCCTTGTCTAAAGACAATAAGAGCCTCGGTACCTTCAATCTCGATGGTATCCCCCCGGCCCCCAGAGGTGTACCTCAGATCGAAGTAACCTTCGACATTGACGCCAATGGTATCCTACACGTAAGTGCAAAGGACAAGGGCACTGGTAAGGAACAAAAGATCCGCATAGAAGCCGGTAGCGGTTTGAGCAAAGAAGAAGTAGAAAAAATGAAGGCAGAGGCCAAAGCCAATGAGGCTACGGACAAAGCCGCTAAAGAGAAGGTGGAAAAGATCAACCAGGCCGACTCGCTGATTTTCCAAACAGAAAAACAACTGAAGGAATTCGGAGACAAGGTGCCTGCTGATAAAAAAGCCCCCATCGAAAGCGCCCTCAATCGCCTTAAAGAAGCACATAAGAACCAGGATCTGTCCGCCATTGACTCCGCTGTGGAAGAAGTGAACAAAGCCTGGACGGCTGCTTCCGAACAAATGTACAACAGCGCCCAGGGTGCCGGCGGACCTCAGCCAGGAGCCGGAGCCGGCGCTCATGAAGAACACGCCCACCAGGGCGCGAGCGGAGCGCAAGGTGATACGGTAACGGATGCAGAGTACGAAGAAGTAAAATAAAACGTGGAACGGTTTTCATAATCGAAGGCGACCACCCGAAAGGGCTGGTCGCTTTTCGATTATACGGACGGGGACTAAGCGTCACGCTTTTTGCTTATCTTATAGAAAACTACAGCCATGCGCCTGCCATACCTTCCCCCGCTCCTTCTGAGTTGGATACTCAGCGCTCCGGGCTTTGCTCAGACCGGATCGGGCGCCCGGCCCATCGATCTAAAGGAAATGTTGCAATCCGGAAAGATCAGGGTAGTGGGCAGAATAGCGGAACCTTTGGGGGCAGATTCTAACGGCGTCCGGGTGCTGGGTTCCAAAGACGGCTCCAATGGCTTGTTGTGGTTAAAGGACGTTCCCTTCCGGGAGGGTGAAATCAACTTCGATGTTCAGGGGAAAAATGTACCCAATAGTTGTTTTGTCGGGATCGCATTTCATGGGGTAAACGACAGTACTTATGAGGGCGTTTACTTCAGGCCTTTTAATTTTCATGCTACAGACTCCCTGAAGAAATTGCATATGGTAGAATATATCTGTGAGCCAACCTATCCGTGGTGGATACTGAGAAGGGATTTTCCAGGGCAATATGAGAAGCCTGTCCATCCTATACCCGGACCCGAGGATTGGTTTCATGTACGCATTACCGTTAAGGGAAAAGAAATCTCTGTGTATGTGAACGGAGCTGATACCCCATCCCTGACCGTTACCTCTATTCAGGATTTGAAGGGGAGCATGCTGGGCTTATGGGACGGAAGTCTTACTGGGGTTTCCTGGTCAGGGTTAAGGATTAAACACTAAAAAACCCTTGTCTCACCCATAAAGGAGGAAACAAGGGTTTTGTATAAAAAGCATTAGTGCTTAAATGATGTCCAGCGCTTTTACCAGGAAATAACAATAGAACGGAATCAGGTACACGTTGGTAAATCCTACTTCCATAGCTAAATAGATGTAAACAGGGGTTGCCAGGACAAATGCGGCCCACCAGCCAAGGGTTGATTTCTTTTTGGTTTCCATTGTATTTCCGGTTTTATCGCCACGAAGATACAGGTTTTCCTTATTTTTCAGTTTCAAAAAGAAAGGGTGCTGATGCAAGTGCATTTTTATATACGTTTTCATACTTATTTCGGACAATCCCTCTCCATCAGCGGCAATCACCCCTCACTTGGTTCAGACGATCTCTTAAAGGCCTTACCTATGCACTACCTGAACGAACAGTTCTGGCAGGTAACCATAGAGGTCAAGGATTGGGAGGATCCTATTAAATACAAGTATTTGCTGATTGGAACCGATGGGTTGGTTACGGAAGAGTGGGGAAATGACCGGGTGGTAGCTCCAGCCTCCAGGCTTGGTGTCAGTGAAATCAGGCTGATTGATACCTGGGACTGGGCGGGAGAGTATGAAAATGCCTTTTACACCCAGCCTTTTCAACAGACCTTACTCCTGGAGACCAAAGGTACCAGCCGTAAAATAAAGTGGCCGGATACCTATACGCATGAGTTCAGGGTAAAAGCGCCCCTCCTCAAAGGGGATGAGATATTATGCCTGGTAGGCAGTTGCCCTGGTATGGGTTCCTGGAATACAGAAAATCTGCATTTAGGTAAGCGTGAAAATAACTGGTGGGTCTTCCGTTTGGATCTAAGCGGAGAATCATTTCCGGTGGCTTATAAGTATGGTGTGTACGATCTGGAGAAAGGTGTTTTTCTTCAATACGAAGGCGGGGATAACCGTCTGCTCTACGAAGGAGGTGAAGAAGACAAAATCCGCATCTTTCACGATGGATTCGTGCGCCTGGCCAACAATACCTGGAAAGGGACAGGCGTGGCTATTCCCGTTTTCAGCTTAAAGAGCGACAGTAGCTTCGGCGTGGGTGAGTTTTCTGATATCGCTTTATTGGTGGATTGGGCTAAGGTCACTTCCATGAAGTTGATCCAAGTGCTGCCTGTCAATGATACCAGTGCTACCGGCACCTGGGTGGACTCATATCCTTATGCAGCCATTTCCGCTTTTGCACTACACCCGATCTACCTAAACCTCAGCAAGGTTGCGGGAAAGGAGTTTGCAGGCGTACTGAAGAATACGAAAAAGCAACAGTCCGCATTGAATGACCTTCCAGATCTGGATTACGAAAAGGTCATGGATGCAAAACTGAAGTTGCTTCGTAAAATTTACGCCCAGGCCGGAGACCGGTTTGAACAGGATGCAGACTATGCTTTGTATTTTGAAAAAAACAAGCACTGGCTTTTGCCCTATGCTGCCTTCTGTTATTTAAGAGACCTTAATGGTACGGTGGATTTCAACTTATGGAAGGACCACGCCGTTTATAATGAGGCGGCCATTGCCGAGTTTGCCAAACCATCCCAGCCCCATTATCCTGAAATTGCTTTTTATTATTTCCTGCAATACCACCTGCACCTGCAATTGACGGAAGCGGTGCACTATGCACATCAACAGGGCATCATTTTGAAGGGTGATATCCCCATTGGCATCTATCGTTATAGCTGTGATGCCTGGGTCGCGCCCAGTCTCTACAATATGGAAATGCAGGCCGGGGCGCCACCGGATGCCTTCGCCACTAAAGGACAGAACTGGGGATTTCCCACTTATAACTGGAAGCGGATGCAGGAGGATGGTTATGAATGGTGGAAGAGCAGGTTTGAACAAATGAGCCACTACTTCGACGCTTTCCGGATTGACCATATCCTGGGTTTTTTCAGGATCTGGAGCATACCCATGCACGCGGTGGAGGGCATTCTGGGGCGCTTTGTGCCCGCCTTGCCGGTACGCGAAGAGGAATTCCAGGCCAGGGGCATTGCATTTGACCTGGGCCGTTATTGCCTTCCTTACATCACTGAAGAAGTCTTATGGGAAATGTTTGGATCCCAAAAGGATCATTTTCACGAATTTCTTCAATCCTCCGGGACGGTTGGGGTATACCAACTCCGTCCTGAATTCGCCACCCAACGCCAGGTGGAGAAGCATTTTGCCGATGTCATAGGCAATGAGGAAACGGCCTACCTCAGACAGGGTTTGTATGACCTGATCAGTAATGTGATCTGCTTCCTGGATGATGAAGAGGTGGATGGATTCCATTTCCGTTTTTCGGTTGATCAAACGACTTCTTTCAGGCACCTGGAACCCCATGTCCAGGATGCGATCAGGGATTTATATGTGGATTATTTCTTCCGCCGGCAGGATGATTTCTGGGGTAGGGATGCCATGGAAAAACTTCCGGCCCTCAAACGCTCCACCAATATGCTGGTATGCGGAGAGGATCTTGGACTGGTGCCGGCCTGTGTGCCCGTGGTGATGAGGGAGTTGGGTATCCTCAGCCTGGAAGTACAACGTATGCCCAAACAATTGGGGATGGAATTTGAATCGCCTGGATCGGCGCCCTATCTCAGCGTAGTCACGCCTTCCACCCACGATATGAGTACGATCAGGGGTTGGTGGGAAGAAGACAGGGCCAGGACCCAGCGTTTTTTCAATTCCATATTGGAACAACCGGGAGGCGCTCCCTTTTATTGCGAACCCGCCATTAATCAAATGATCGTAGATCAGCATTTGAATTCTCCGGCTATGTGGGCCATATTCCTGCTACAGGATATCCTGGGCTCCGATGGGAGGCTCCGCCGGGAAAACCCAGGGGCCGAGCGCATTAATGTCCCTGCCAATCCCAAACATTACTGGAGATACAGGATGAATGTAGGCCTGGAACAATTGCTGATGGAAAGCGCCTTCAACGACAACTTTAAAGGCAGTATCCATAGAGCAGGGAGGGTATAATCATGAAGTTGCGTACAGCCCAATCCAATCTCCCTTTTCAGTATCCTTTCACGATCTCCAAAGGGACAAAAACACATCAATCATCCTTACTGGTAGAACTGGAAATGTTTGGACGCTTAGGTTATGGAGAAGCGCCGGCCATCAGTTATTATAATGTGACTACGGAGCAATTGCTTTCTGTGGTCAAAGCGAAAAAGCTGTTTATTGAGAAGTTCGCTTATACGGAACCGGAACGTTACTGGCATTACCTACACCACTTGTTACCCGGCGCACCCTTTTTAGTGTGTGCTTTGGATATGGCTTCCTGGGACCTGTTCGGAAAGCTCAAGGGTAAATCCCTGAGCGCGTTGTGGGGCCTTGATCAGGGTACTGGCCCGGTTTCGGATTACACCATAGGCCTGGATTCAATAGACCGCATGGTGGATAAACTGCTTGCTCATCCCTGGCCTTTTTACAAAATCAAATTGGGCGGCTCCCATCAAACTGCGTTGGGGTCCGGTTGCCTTCCGGATGACCTGGCGATCATTAAAGCGCTCAGAGCTCATACCATTGCGCCTTTCCGCGTAGATGCCAATGCCGCCTGGTCCACGGAGGAAGCCCTGGAGAAAATTCCTTTATTGGCGGATCTGGGGGTGGAGCTCATAGAGCAACCCCTGGCTAAGGATAACTGGGAGGGCGCCCGTCGACTTTTCGAGGCCTCTCCATTGCCCATAATTGCGGATGAGAGTTGTGTGTTTGAAGCTGATGTGGAGAAGTGCGCCGGTCATTTTCACGGAATCAATATCAAGCTTACCAAATGTACAGGCATTACGCCAGCTCTTAGGATGGTGAAAGCAGCCAGGTCACTGGGAATGAAGATCATGGGTGGAAGCATGAATGAGACGTCGGTGGGTACAGCCGCGCTGGCTGCGTTAGGGCCCCTGTTCGACTATGCAGATTTCGATGGACCTTTACTCCTGGATGGAGACGTGGCCGATGGACTGACCTTTGTGGATGGAAGAGTGATACCTTCAGGAGAACCTGGATTGGGTATAAAAATGAGGGAAGGTATATTTGATCATCCTTCCTCCCATATATAGTTTATTTCTTCAATTCCCATACCAGGGCGGAAGCGCCAAGGATGGCTGCATCAGCTTCCTTCAATTCACTGAAAACGAGTTTCACTTTGTTCTGGAAGATCGGTAACAGGTTTTTCTCCATGCTGGCTTTAGTGGGTTTCAGCAGGAGGTCTCCAGCTTTTGTTAGTCCTCCAAACAATACGATGGCCTCCGGTGAGGAGAACATTACGAAATTGGCCAGGGACATGCCCAGTATTTCTCCGGTATATCGATATACTTCATTGGCAATAGCATCCCCTTTCATGGCGCAATCAAATACCATGCGGCTGTCCAGATCTTCTCTTGGATAATCCCTCAGCAAAGAGGGCTGGTTTGGATCTTTATCCAAAAATTCCAGGGCTGTACGCGTAACACCGGTAGCGGAAGCATAGGCTTCCAGGGAGCCATGGGCCCCGGTGCCCGGATGGAACCTTCCGCCTGGAATGATGATAGTATGCCCGAGTTCACCCGCAAAACCATCGTGGCCGTAAATGAGCTGGCCATTGGCTACTATACCGCTTCCAACGCCCGTGCCCAGGGTGATCATGATGAAATCCTTCAGTCCTACGGCAACCCCGTACTGCATTTCACCGACGGCTGCGGCATTGGCATCGTTGGTCAGGGCGGTTGGCAGGTCGAATTTCTTTTGCATCATATCGGCCAGGGGAATGATGCCTTGCCATTTCAGATTCGGGGCATATTCAATCGTCCCATTGTAATAGTTTCCATTTGGCGCGCCCACACCAATACCCCTGATATTGGAATGACCACCTACGTGTTCAATGGCAGGAGTCAATGCTTCATAGAGCTCGTCGATATAGGAGACGATGTCGTCATGCTTCCTGGAGGAAATAGCTCCCCGATAGCGAATTTCTCCCCTATGGTCAACCATTCCGAATACCGTGTTGGTTCCACCTATGTCAATGCCTATGGCATAGTCTTTTCTGCTGCCTTTTTTTTCCATATTGGTCTTGGGCCGTTTGATTGCTGTCTTTTGCATGAAATGCGGGCCGAAAATTAAGCCCTTTTTTTAAAGTATTTGCTAAAACGTTTAAATTTCATTAGGAAAAGATAAAAAAACGCGTCTGTGAATTTGTCCCTAAATTGTTCCTTATTCATCGTTTTTGTAATCATCCCATGGAAATCATACATGTAAGCGCGGAATGTTATCCCGTCGCCAAAGTAGGCGGACTGGCCGATGTAGTGGGTGCATTACCCAAGTATCAACAAAATTTAGGGCACACAGCGAAGGTAGTGATGCCCATGTATAGGACGGCCTTTTTATACAGGCATGAGTGGGACGTAGTGCATAAGGGTAGAACCCATATGGGTAATTGGTGGTATGAGTACACTGTGATCAAAGAACACGATAACGAGCTCGGTTTTGATCTCTACCTGATTGATATTTATGGATTGCTGGATAGGGAAGGCATCTATGGTTATGCCGATGACTCCGAACGGTTTACGGCATTCCAGGTGGCGTTTGTGGATTGGCTGGGGGGGTGGAATCACCGTCCCGATATAGTACATGTCCACGATCATCATACGGGTTTGATTCCTTTCATGATGCAATATTCTGCTGACTATGGTCACCTGAAGGGCATCAAAACGATCCTTACCATACATAATGCCCAGTACCAGGGATGGATGGGTTGGGGCAAAGGAACCTATCTTCCCCGTTACGATATGTGGAAATCCGGTTTGCTGGATTGGAATGGAACCATCAATCCGCTGGCCTGCGCCATTCGTTGCGCCTGGAAGGTCACCACCGTTTCTCCCAGCTACATGGAGGAACTCCGTTATTCAGCTAACGGCCTGGAACCCTTGTTTGAGTATGAAAAAGGAAAATGTATAGGTATCCTCAATGGGATTGATACCCAGGTATGGGATACGGAAACAGATCCCTATTTAGGGACGCACTACAATTCCGATACGGTAGAAGCGGGGAAATCTGCCCACAAATTGGAACTGTGCAAACGTTTCCACCTGGATCCCTCCAAACCCCTGATCATTTTTATCGGAAGGTTTGCCCTGGAGAAGGCTGCTGACTTACTCCCCACGGTAATAGGTGACGCGTTCCACTACATAGGCCGTACCATGAATTTCCTTATATTGGGTAGTGGAGACCCCAATGTGGAAGGCCGTCTGGCCAACCTGCAATCCATGGTAGCCCAGGATTATCACGCGTTTATAGGTTATAATGAGCAATTGAGCCACCAGATGTATGCCGGGGCAGACTTTTTGCTTATGCCATCCAGGGTTGAACCCTGTGGCCTCAATCAGATGTATGCCTTAAGGTATGGAACGGTGCCCATTGTACGAAGTACCGGGGGATTGAAGGATACGGTGATCGATTATGGGGATTGGCAAGGATTTGGTGTTAGGTTTGAACATGCTAATGTGGGGGATATTACCCATGGTATTTACCGTGCACTGGAATTGTACCAGGATAAGGTGCGTTTCGACGAAATCCGCCAGCGCATCATGCATATTGACCATTCATGGGAAAATAGCGCTTCGGAATACATTGCATTATATCTTTCATAGCCGCACCGTACCCCCACCGCAAATCGAATTTTCATTATTACCTTTCACCTATCAATCATATATCGTACTATGTTCAATATTTCTAAATCGGTTGTTGCTGTAATTTTAGGCGGGGGAGCTGGAACCCGTTTGTATCCGCTTACCTCTTCCCGTTCTAAACCTGCCGTTCCCATAGCTGGTAAATACAGATTGGTTGACATTCCCATTTCCAACTGTATCAATTCGGATATAAGCCGGATATTTGTACTGACCCAGTTCAACTCAGCCTCGCTCAACAAGCATATTAAAAATACTTATCACTTCAGTATGTTCAACAACTCTTTTGTGGACATACTGGCTGCTGAACAAACCCCCGACAACAGGTCCTGGTTTCAGGGCACCGCTGATGCCGTGCGTCAATCCCTGAGACATCTGCAACAACATGAATTTGATTATGTGCTGATCCTTTCCGGTGACCAGCTCTATCAAATGGACTTTGAGGAAATGCTCAAACACCACCTCGATAGTGAAGCGGATATTTCCATTGCTACCATACCGGTAGTGGAAAAGGAAGCCACCGAGTTTGGTATCCTGAAGGCCGACGAAGATCAGTTAATCACTTCCTTCATAGAAAAGCCCAAAAAGGAATTGTTGCCTGAATGGGTCAGTGATACCGGCGCAGAAATGCAATCAAACGGAAGGGTATACCTGGCTTCCATGGGTATCTATATTTTCAACAGGAAATTGTTGTTTGACTTGTTGATGGAAGACCAGCCAGAGGTGACGGATTTCGGTAAAGAAGTGATTCCTTCCTCTATTGGAAAACATAAGGTCGTCAGTTATCAATACGATGGCTATTGGACGGATATCGGACATATTTATTCTTTCTTCGAAGCCAACATTGCACTGACGGAAGATATCCCACCTTTTAACCTCTACGACAACGTTAAGACCATATTCAGCAGGGCACGCATGCTGCCTCCTGCAAAAATCAGTGGTACCATGTTGGAGAAGACCCTGATCTCTGACGGGTGTATCATCAACGCATCCCGCATTGAACAGAGCCTGGTGGGCATACGGACCAGGATAGGATTGGGAACCACCATTGTCAATTGCTATATCATGGGAGGGGACTTCTATGAAACCATAGAAGAGATGAAGCGTTCTGAAGAAAAAGGACTCCCTAAAATAGGCATTGGTGAACGCTGTTATATCAAAAACACCATCATTGATAAGAACTGTCGCATTGGAAACGATGTGCGTATTAATGGTGGCCCCCACCTGAAGGATACGGATCATCCGCTATTTACCATCAAGGATGGTATTGTAGTGGTGAAGAAGGGATCCATCCTTCCCGATGGATTTGTGGTGTAATTACACTTACGAGGCTTGCTATATGATTACGGATCACAAATTAATTGCCAAACCCAGGCTTACCTTCTGGCAGATTTGGAATATGAGTTTTGGATTTATGGGTATCCAGTTTGGATTCGCCCTCCAGAACTCCAATGCCAGCGGCATCCTCAGGAACTATGGAGCGGATGTAGAGCACCTTTCCTGGTTCTGGATAGCCGCTCCCTTAATCGGCATGATCATTCAGCCCATCGTCGGGCACTACAGCGACCGGACCTGGACCAGGTTAGGCAGGAGGCGACCTTTCTTTTTAGTCGGTTCTATGCTATCGGCAGGTGCTCTGTTACTCATGCCCAATGCCGGCTGGTTAGGGGCAGGCGCCTCGCTGGTATTGATAGGGGCGGGGTTTCTGATGATTATGGATGCCTGCTTCAACCTGGCCATGGAGCCTTTCAGGGCCCTGGTGGCGGATAATCTGCCCGACACCCAGCGCACCCTTGGTTTTTCCGTCCAGACGGCGCTGATAGGGTTTGGAGCTGTACTTGGATCCTTGTTACCCTTTTTATTGGGTAAAATGGGTGTATCCGGTGAAGCGCCGGCGGGAGTAGTGGCTACCAATGTAAAGCTGGCTTTCTATATTGGAGCAGCAGTTTTCATCCTGGCGATCATTTGGACGGTATGTACGACCAAGGAGTATCCCCCTGCCGAATACGAATCCTACCACGGAAAGCCGGTTGATCAACAACATGGTTTGGGAGCCATCTTTAAGGATTTCGCCAAAATGCCCAAAACCATGAGGCAACTTGGATTGGTTCAATTCTTTTCCTGGTTTGCCTTATTTGGCATGTGGGTATTTACCACAGATACCATTGCCACTCATATTTTTCATCTACCCATTTCTGATAAAAGTTCTGCCCGGTACCGGGAGGCGCAGACCTGGACCGGGGTCATCTTTGCGACTTACAATGGGGTCAGCACGGTATTCGCTTTGCTGCTCCCTTCCATCACCCGTGTGTTGGGCCGCAAGCAAACGCATGCCTGTAGCCTGCTCATAGGGGGGATAGGGTTGATTTCTGTTTTTTTTGCCCCCAATAAAGAATTCCTGATCCTATCCATGGTTTGTGTTGGTATAGCGTGGGCTTCTATTTTGGTGATGCCTTATGTCATTTTATCCAGCTCTATTCCGGCGGGGAAAATAGGTATCTATATGGGTTTGTTTAATTTCTTTATCACCATACCCCAGATCATCAATGGGGTAGTTGGGGGCCCCATGGTCAAATATGTATATCATAATCAACCGGTATACGCCATTGTTTTGGCCGGCATATTCATGCTTTGTGCGGCATTATGCGTCATTTACGTATATGACCCTTCGGGTATCGTTATTAGTGAAAAAAAGAAAAGGAAGGCTTATGCGAATCATCTCTAAAGTACTATTGGCAGGTATGTTGCTTTTTTCGGTTATGCGGCCTTTTTTAGCAAAGGCCCAGCAACAAACGCTTATGCTGAACGTAGATCAACCCAAACCCACTATCAAGGTAAATCCCGTGAATTGGTTCACGGGCATGCAGGATTCCAATGTAGAGTTGATGGTCTACGCAAAAGGCATAGGCCAGACGACACCCGTTTTGAAACAATATCCAGGCGTTTCTATTGATGGAGTGCATAAGGTAGAAAATTTGAATTACCTCTTTGTGGACCTGACCATTGAAAAAACGGCAAAACCTGGAATGTTGCATATTGGATTTGAGGGGGGTGGGAAAATGTACAGCCTGGACTATGTATTGCGCGAGAAAAATCCAGAGGACGGTTCTTCCAGGATTCAGGGCGTAACGGATAAGGATTTTGTTTACATGCTCATGCCTGATCGCTTTGTTAATGGAGATCCAACCAATGATGTGGTGAAGGGGATGAGGGATACTACTGTAGTGTGTGATTCCCCGAATTACAGGCATGGGGGAGATTTGAAGGGGGTGGAGCAACACCTGGATTATATCAGGGACCTGGGTGCAACAACCGTTTGGCTGACACCTGTCAATACCAATGATATGCCTTTAGGCGGGGGACGTGTCAAATACTCCACTTACCATGGGTATGCCATGACCGATCAATATGAGGTTGACCCCCGCTTCGGAGGCAACACAGCCTATGCATCCCTGGCCAAAGCCGTCCATAAAAAGGGAATGAAACTGATTCAGGATGCTGTCTACAATCATATTGGCTCCTACCACTGGACCATGCTCGATATGCCCATGAAGGACTGGGTAAATCAATGGCCTGAATACACCAATACCAACTATAAGGTAGACCCGTTGGTGGATCCTTATTCTTCCCAGATAGACAGAAGGACAACGGTGGATGGTTGGTTTGTCAAATCCATGCCTGATCTCAATCAGAAGAACCCGTTTGTGCGTCACTTCCTGATTCAGTATGCCATTTGGGCCACCGAAACGTATGGGGTAGATGGATGGAGGGTGGATACATGGTTTTACTCCGACAAGGATTTCCTGAACATGATCAATGCAGCGCTGGAAAGAGAATTTCCTCACCTCACTATGTTTGGAGAGGTTTGGGTGGGGAACGTAGTGGAGGCTGCTTATTTCTGCCAAAACAACTTGAATGTTCCTTATAAACCCAATCTTCAGGGAGTAGTAGACTTCAATGTATGCTTCGCGATGCAAAGTGCGCTCAGAGACAGTAATGGGGCGGAAAAACTGTATACCACCCTGGCTCAGGATTTTTTGTATAAGAATCCGAAGCGCAATTGCATTATGTTGGATAACCATGATATGGATAGAATCTTTTCCGTAGTGGGAGCCGACTTCAACAAATACAAAATGGGTATCACCTGGTTACTGACTTTAAGGGGAATACCTCAGTTATACTACGGAACAGAAATCCTGATGAGCGGGGCAAAATCAAATGGTGATGGAGCACTAAGAGAGGATTTCCCAGGGGGCTGGCCTTCTGATACAACCAATAAATTTAATGCCGCCGGCAGAACAGCCAGGGAGGACAGTGCCTACCGGTTTGTACAAACGTTAGCCAGGTATAGAAGTCAGACGCCTGCCCTTACGACAGGTAAACTCATGCAATACACGCCCCAACGCGGTGTATACGTATACTTCCGTTACGACGATCACCATACCATCATGGTGGTATCCAATGCAGGCCGCGAGGATCAGACACTTCATATGGATCGCTATTCGGAAAGGGCGCCCTCCTTCCGCCATGGGCGGGATGTCATCACGGGCGAGACGGTTACGCTCGATGGGTTGCCCCTGGGAGTTTATACTAGTCGCGTGCTGGAGCTTGAGCCTTAGACGCTCTGGATGCTTCCACGCTGGGAGCGGTTATACGCCCTGAAGTTTGCGGCCACTCAGGGAGCGGACATGCCGGGAGAAGGGACCCCGTGTAACATTGTGAAAAAATACAATGTTAAACGGGGTCCCTTCTCCGCTATAGTTCAGTCATTCTTGAGGATCCTGGTATTTTATTGATCACATAAGATGGACCAGTACGCCCAATGGCCAGAATTATAGAGGAGTGTGGGATCCGTTCGAAAATTGTTTTTTTCATCACAATTTTCGAATGGGTCCCACACCCCCTGGCGGCTCCGTGAAGATTTGCGTTGCCAAGCGAACTCGCGGCGGCTGTGCGTGTGTGCGACGGGAACCCTAATACTCCAAATGCATGCGCATATCCAGGAAGAAATCCCCGTACTCATCTGCCTTACTCTGAATTAAAGCCTTCAACTCGGGGGTAGTCATCTTTTGCCCTTTTTTGGGGGGAAGCATGTCTTTATCCACTGGCTCTTTTACGATTAGTTTGGTGGCGTACCAACTGGTATGCAACTTAGGGATGACCAGGCCTAAAATGGTGCCGGGCAAACCTCCGAAGCCCTCCGGGCCTCCGTCTGGAAGGATTTCGTCACAATAGAAGGCTACCACAAACACACTGTCCATGATAACAGTGGTAGCCCTATGGCATTCAAAACCGGCTATGGTCCGGACATCTCCGGTAATCCTCCAGTGAAGGGTGCGGATGGTATCTGATTCAAGGATACTGGATCCCCAAAAGACCCTTTGGGTAATATGCTGGTTGGTGCTGCGATCACTGTAGACCGTATTGGTGCTCCCTGGAAAGTCCGGTAACTTAAGGTTGTCTGGGTTGTCCTTTCCGGCAGCAAACAAGGATTTGCGGCCGTTGAAGGTCAGGTTGTAATAACTGAGCTTATATTCAGGCAACAATTTCCTGTAGGCTTCGGAAAAGTCTCCATCGCCTTTCATCAAATTTTTCAAGTCTTCCTTTTGCTCGTATTCAATGACACCGGCATGGATAAAGCGTACGGTTCCGGTATCCTGGGCATTGATCCTGGACCAAGCCAGTATGATGAGTACTGTATAGAAAAAACGTTTCATGTCAAAGTTAATTTAGGTCGAATTAATTCCAGCCGCTACTGGGTTTGCCGTTTTTAGAAAAATTCCAGGTGACGCTAAACATAAAGAAACGGTGAATAGCCGTGTAGGAACTCTGGGTAATAATGTTGGTACTGATATTGCGGTTGAATCCGGTGTTCTGATTGAACAGGTCGTTGACCGCCAGTTTGAGTTCGAGCGCATCATCCTTTAAGAAGTTCTTGGTGATGTTGGCATTGACCAAGGCGATGTTTTTATTGGTGAAGGCAGACGTCTGCTGATAGAAATTCATATCTGGATCGACTTCAACGCCAAACCTGTGAGGCAGGGTTTTGTTGAAGGACCCGTTGACGGCGTAGGACCAATAGTTGATGCTGGTGTTGCTTTGAATCGATGATACGCTGGTGTTGTAGGTAGGGCTGAAGCGGAGCCAGATCCCGTAATTTTTTTCCTTGTTTTTGTTGATGCCAAAGCCAACACTGTAGTTGCCTGAGTGGGTTGTATTCTCCTGCCCATTGACAAAGGTGGTATTCTTGCTGTAATTAAAGTCTGGGGATATGTCCAGCTGGATGTCGGGTTTCTTCCACTTGAAATTATAGTTGATCCACCCGTTGAAGCTTTGGGAATTTTTCACGTTTATGGTCTGGGAGTAATTGGTGCCATAGGCGTCAACAGAATCTTTCTGGCTGAAGGCGTTGTAATCCCAGGTATAATTAAGGTTCATGAAGATGCCGCGGTCCTTGAGCATGTCGAAATGGTTGTAGCTCGTGGAAAACCGGCTGGTATAACTGGGCTTCAGATATGGGTTGCCCATCACAATATTGTTTGGGTTGGAATTGGAGGCCACTGGCTGTAACTGGGACAGGCTGGGTTGAGTAGTGTTACCATAATAGTTAAACCTGAGGTGGGTTTGAGCATCGAAGTTATAGCCATAAGAAGCTTTAGGATACCAGTTCACATAGTTCCTTTTTTGGGTGGAATCCTGATAGATATCATTCTGGGTATAATTGGTATATCCTACATCTGTTCCAAAGGAATAATTGTACTTCTTGGTTGATTTTTTAAAGTAAGCACCCCCCAGGTTGGTTGTGATATTGGCCTTGTAGAAATTGCTGTAGGTGGAATCCAGGATTTCATATTTGCCATAATTATTCCGGTTATAGGCGTTCAGATCGCTGGTACCACTGAGCAGGTTGAACCCATAATCCAACACCAGGTAGGTATTGGGAAACAGGGGTTCTGTGTAGGTTAGTTTGGATTGAAGGGTCAGGTCCCTTGAGTAGTTGGTTTTGTATTGATTGGTGGTGTCTGTGCTTTGGAATATGCCGTCGGAGTAATAATTGTACTGATAATCCTGGAAGCCGGTTGTATTGGATTCCGTATAGTTCTCCTGAACATTCAGGCTAAGGGTCCTTCCCTTCTTGGCAAATTTGTGCTGAACCAAAAGGGTGCTGTTGAACGTGTTGTTGTCTCCGCTGGTGCTGGTATGGTTGAGGTAATTGTTGAGCAAATTGTTGTTCTGATCGGTGGTATAACTGGTATCTTCCGACCAGGTTTCCTTATGCCTGACCTTGCCTTGAACCGTAAGGCGCATAAAAGTCAGGGAATCCAACTGGACCTCATATTTGCCTGCCAGGCTATGTTGTCTGTCGGTGGCGTTGCTTTTGGTATTGTCGTTGGTCAGGTTGGTGGTAGAGTCGTTGAGTTTGGTCTGGGTAATCGTATTATTGGTTACCGCTACTTTCACCTGGTTAAACGTGTAATCACCAGACAGGGAAATCTTATCATCATCCCATTTATTGGAATAGTGAGCCCCCCCATACCAGGCGGTGGGTATACCTTCTCCTGAATAGGTACCGTTCCAGATATTGGTAAAGTCATTACTGTTGTTCACAGAGAAGGCCACCATATCTCCCCCGTCCCCCTGGGCTACATTTACATTGGAGGTGCCATAGTTGCTGTTTTCACTCCAGTTCATCCCCGTCCTCCCCGTATTGGCGGCTATGCCAAATACGGCGATTTTCCGCTTATCCTGAAATAGGTTGAGGGCAGCCGTGTTTTCGTAATAGCCATCTGTGCCTACTCCACCACTTATCTTTCCGAAGTAGCCGTGCTTCATGCCCTTCTTCAGCTTGAGGTTAATGGTTTTGGTAGTTTGGCCATCATCGATCCCTGTGAAGGTTGCCTGGTCACTCTTTTTGTCGAATACCTGCACTTTATCTACAGCGTTGGCGGGGAGGTTACGGGTAGCTATCGTTGGGTCGTCACTAAAAAATTCTTCTCCATCCACCAAGACTTTCTGCACGGTCTGTCCCTGAGCAGTAATGGTCCCATTTTTGTCAACTTGTATACCGGGTAAACGTTTCAATAGGTCCTCGACGGAGGCGTTGGGTTTTACAGCAAAGCTGTCGGCAGCATATTCAACCGTATCTCCCTTCATGCGAACAGGGTTTATCCCTTTAATGATGACCTCTTTCAGGATCTGGGATCGGAGGGTGAGGAAAATATTACCCAGGTCGTTGGCGCCTGGGTTAAGATGTATCGAATCCCGGTAAGCCGCAAAAGCAGGATGGGTCACCCACAATAGGTAGTCTCCGGATGGAATGGTAGATAGGGAAAACCTGCCTTCTGCATCAGCCCTGGTATAGCCCAACATAACCGAATCCTTTGGTCTGAGGAACAGGATTACGGTATGAGCGGCGGTTGTTTGATTCATGGTGTCTTTCACCGATCCCTTGACCTGGGCTGGGGGAGAAATAGGTGTTTTAGGCTTAGTGGTATCCTGTGCATGAGCCGTGAGGCACATACAATACAGTATAAACAGCGTAGGCGCAAGGAATCTCATAAGGGAGGTTTAGGCGGTAAGATTTTTCAACTAATTATTTAGTGATATAAAAAAACTGTTTTTTTTTGAATGCGAGAAATTTAATGCTATGACAATGGTTTAATTTTATGTTAAAGTGTAATTCGTATGCAAGGCCCTAACCATATTGAAAGTAAACGTGAAAATGCTGTAACCAACGCAAAAAGTGATGAACGTATCGCTTTGCGTTACGAAGAACAATATTTCATAGACAGTACCCAACCTGTCTGGAATTACTCTTTATTTAATGATGAAGACGTGCGTAATTTCCAGCATGGTACGCATTACAGGCTGTATGAGCATTTTGGTGCGCATCACCTGGAGGTGCTCAATCGTAAGGGGTACTATTTTTCTGTTTGGGCGCCTAACGCTACTTACGTATCTGTCATTAGTCCATTTAATAACTGGAATACTTTATCTCACGCTTTACGGGTAAGGGAGGATCGTTCAGGGATATGGGAGGGGTTTATTCCAGACTTCCCCCCAGGTGTACAATATAAGTATCATATCAATGGATTTCAAGGCGTAGCACTGGATAAAGGAGATCCCTTTGCACAATATTGTGAACTCAGGCCTGGAACAGCTTCCATCAGTACAGAACTAAAGTACCAATGGGAAGACCAAACCTGGATGAGCACCAGAATGGCACACAACGCATTGTCAGCGCCCTGGAATGTATATGAAGTGCACCTGGGGTCTTGGATGAGACCTGATAAGTTTAATGAAGAGCTTTACAATACTTATGAGCAGATGAGGGAACTATTGGTTCCCTACGTAAAGGATATGGGTTTTACCCATGTGGAGTTTATGCCCATCATGGAACATCCATTTGACGGTAGTTGGGGTTATCAGGGGACGGGTTATTTTGCCCCAACCTCCCGGTTTGGTACACCCGAACAATTTATGGAGCTGATTGATGCCTTTCATCAAGCAGGCATAGGAGTGGTTTTGGACTGGGTCCCTTCTCATTTTCCATACGATGCGCACGGGTTGTTTTTGTTTGATGGCGCGCATACCTATGAATATGCGGATATGCGCAAGGGATACCATCCCGATTGGAGCAGCTATGTATTTAATTACAGGAGGGGAGAGGTTAAATCGTTTCTGATCAGCAGCGCCCACTTCTGGTTCCGGCATTACCACGTGGATGGCATGAGGGTGGACGCCGTTTCGTCTATGCTTAAGCTGAACTATTCCCGCAAGGAAGGGGAATGGGAGCCCAATGAATATGGGGGCGATGGAAATATGGAAGCCATTGGATTCATTAAAGACCTCAATGAGACCGTTTACAGGGACTTTCCGGATGTGCAAACCATAGCGGAGGAAGCGACGGATTGGCCGAAGATTTCCAAACCTACCTTTGAAGGGGGACTGGGTTTTGGTATGAAATGGATGATGGGCTGGATGCACGATACCCTTTCTTATTTTAAGTTGGATCCGATCAATAGGGGCAGCCGGCAGGATGCCTTTGCCTTCAGCATGATGTATTTCTATGACGAAAACTTCATGCTTCCCCTTAGTCACGATGAAGTTGTGCATGGAAAAAGTCCGATGATCTACAAAATGCCGGGGGATGATTGGCAGAAAAGCGCCAACCTAAGGCTACTATACAGTTATATGTATACCCATCCGGGAGCCAAACTGTTGTTCATGGGGGATGAGTTTGGCGCCACCAAAGAGTGGGATTATAAATCAGAACTACCCTGGGAGCTCCTGGGTTTTGAATCCCACAGGGGTATTAAAGATTGCGTTAAAGCCCTGAGCCATCTTTACCAGTCTGAACCTGCCCTCTATGAGCTACAATTTCAACCCGGAGGATTTGAGTGGGTGGACCTGGGCCATCGGGAGGAGTCGGTAATATCCTATAGACGCAAGGGAAATAAGCCAGAAGATGACATGGTTATTATTTTAAATATGACCCCTGTGGTCCGGATGGACTGGAAGGTGGTTACCTATGGTAAAACCCAGTGGAAGGAAGTGTTTAACAGCGATATACGCTCCTTTTGGGGAACCGGAGATACCTTTAATCCCAGCATCCCCGTACACGTTACACCTTATGATTCAAAATTATATGAGCTTACCGTTCATTTACCCCCTTTAGGGGCTATTGTCCTGAAATAGGCAAAAAATTGATATATTGACCGCTGGAATTTTATATTGAATATGGGATTATCACAAAATGGATTGGCAAAATGTTTATTGGTAGCAGTTTGTATCTGTCTTTGGGCTTGCCCTGGAAAGCGACATGAGGCTCCGAAAAGAAGAGAAATTGTAGAACAACCCAAAGAGCTTTCAGTACGGATTTTGGACAACCTTAGCGAAGCACTCTCATATGCAGCCGAAAATCAGGGAAAGATTAACGACAGCATCCGCCTGGTACACCTGGATGTGTTGAAGCTCTGGTATGAAGGGCGTTTGGATTCCTCTACCTGGGTCCATCCCCCGGCTCTATCGCCTTTGGCAGACAGCCTCTATGACTACATACAGAAATGTATGCAGGAGGGATTATTTCCTGCAGATTACCATTATAAACAGTTGGCGGCTATCAGGGACCGCATTCAAAGGAATAATTTTGACCAGAAAGACGCCGTGCTGTGGTCTTTGGAAGACCTTATGTTGACCGATGCCTTTATTGGATTGTCAGGGGATCTTTCTTTCGGTCGGCTTCCCAGGGATAGCACCACCTTGAGAAAGGATTCAGCCTTCACTCACGAGCAATACCTGGGTATGCTCAAGAAGGTAGTAAGTCAGGGCGTTCCTGTAAGGGAGCAATTTTCTTCCCTGGAGCCAGCCCTCCGGGGGTATAGGAGTTTGAAAGAAGCCCTGGGATCTTTCCTTGACTCGGCTCAATTCAAGACTTTCACGCACGTAGACTATCCTAATACAGACTCCCTGGATTTTCTCCGGCAGTTGATGACCCGTTTTAAGGAAGAAGGACTCCAACCAGATACGGTTCAGGTTCCGGATGATTCCCTGTCCTGGGCCAAAATTGTCAAAGTGGTCCAAAAGGCCAAGGGCTTAAAAGTAGATGGAAGGCCTGGGCCTCAATTGGTCAAGACCCTCAATCAGACCGATGAAGAACGATTCAGAATAGTAGCCCTTAATTTGGATCGGTACAAATTGTTGCCTGATTCTGCGGCGATGCCCAAAGAATACGTGTGGGTAAATTTGCCAGGATTTTATTTGCAGGTCTGGAGGAATGATAGCCTTCAGTTCCAGTCCAAAGTGATCGTCGGCCATGCGGCAACCCGCACCCCGGTGTTGACTTCCAGGCTCAGTAATTTTATTACCTATCCGGTATGGACCGTTCCTGAGAGCATCATTTTCAAAGAAATGTTGCCCAAAATAAAAAGGTCCACTGATTACCTGGATGAACAAAACCTGGTAGTGGTCAACGACAGGGACAGTGTATTGGATCCCAAAAAGCTACCCTGGTACCGCTATGGTAAGAACAACTTCCCCTACCGGATCAGGCAGTTGGAAGGCAACGATAATTCTTTGGGGGTGATTAAGTTCAATTTCGAAAATAAGTACAGTGTCTACCTGCATGATACGAATCAACGGGACCTTTTCTCTAATAATTCCAGGGACCTCAGCCATGGTTGTGTTAGGGTGCAAAGCTGGCAAAAGCTGGCCAATTACCTGATCCGTAACGACAGTGTACGATACCCGGTAGATACTATTAAAGCCTGGATAGCCCGTTCGGTTCGTCATACCGTGTATTTCAAGGATAGGGTTGC
This sequence comes from Beijerinckiaceae bacterium, assembly GCA_903970475.1. GTDB lineage: Bacteria > Bacteroidota > Bacteroidia > Chitinophagales > Chitinophagaceae > Dinghuibacter. The sequence continues at coordinate 21,616 of CAJCIQ010000129.1, read as the reverse complement.
CCTTTTCCTCCGGTATTATACGGTCGATGGAAAAGACGGGAAATTGGTTTTTTATGATGATATTTATGGAGACGATAAGCACTTATTAGACAAATATTTCCGTAATACCATTCGTTAATATCAATCCGATACCGCCCGAAAACAATTTGCTAATATGAAGGTAGTCTGGTCACTTATACTGACACTAGGACTGTGCATATCTCTGAAAGGGGTCTCTCAGACAGCAGATACTGTGCACCTGGTCAAAAAGAATAAGAAAAAAGGCCTGATTGGTACACAATACGAAGGGATAGCCAGTTTTTACGGGGAAGAATTTAGGGGCAAAAAGACACATACTGATGAGGTATTCGACCCTGACAAACTAACGGCAGCTTGTAACATATTACCCCTTAAAACATGGGTCAAAGTCACCAACCTGCGTAACAAACGTACGGTGACGCTGTGGATCAATGATAGAATGCACCCCAAGAATAAAAGATTGATTGATGTGAGCGCCAAAGCGGCCAGAGAACTGAAATTTTATGCCAGGGGGCTGACTAAAGTACGGGTGGAGGTAGTTCCCAAACCCAAAATGCCTCCCACCGATTCCACCGGTGTAAAAAAGTCCGGTTGACAGGATCAATAACTAGGATAACGGCTGTATGCAAAAAGTAATCTTTTTTGTAAGGATAGGTTGCCTACTGGTCTGCTCCTTAAAAGGGAGGGCACAGGAGGAACTATACCCACATAAAAAGCAGCCGGCTCTGGGGATACATTTTTCCCTCTATGATTTTAAGAGCGCTTTTTTATCCAATAAAATTGGGTTTTGGCAAACGGTTAAAAATGGCTCCCTCACCAACATAGGGGACATGCAACCTGGACTATCCTTGAGTTATATTAATGGGATGACGGATCACCTGGACTATGTTATCCGTTACACGGGTTGCTTCACCCAATATCCCGAAACCAATCCTGCCCGGTACCCCCCCCTCTCAGATTTGGATGAGCACCTCTTGAGTGCACTGGATGCTTCTGTTCATTTCAAATTCCTGAGTGACCAATATTGGGTCAGCCCCTTCCTCTCCGGAGGTGTAGGTGCTTTTGATTATAAAGGGGTAATAGGAGCTTATATGCCCTTGGGTCTAGGATTTCAGGTCAATTTCTACGACGCAGCCTACATGTTATTCAATGCCCAGTATCAGATAGGTGTTTCAGAAAATGCCGCTCCGGCTTTTTTCTACAGCATAGGACTGGCTTGTAGTTTGGGCACGCCCAAGAAAAAATAGATGTAGCGCGGCAGACTATTTGTTAAGGTAGTCCGCCGCGCTGGAATCCCCGCCATGCGGCGATTGTTTTATCCTTTAGAAACCGTGAAGTCCACTTCCTTATCACCCCAGAGCAAGGCAACTTTGCCGCTCTTGTCAACGGTGAAGGTCATCTTTTCGGTCCAGGAAGGAGACTTGCCGGACGGTACATCTACCCGGAGGACGTCCGAAGACTGTTGGTAAGTGTAAGCTCCCCAGGTGGGCCCTTTGCCATCTGGTGTTTTCAAGTCCTTATTCAGGATCACTGTCCAGGTGCTTTCCGTAGGAATAGTGAACAGGCAATACTTGCCGGCGGGCAGCATTTTACCCTGGAAGGAAACGGCCTTGTCTACCGTGAAGGTAGTGGCCTCATTGGCGCCGGTACGCCATACCTGACCGAAGGGAGCAATTTCTTTTCCAATGGTGCGTCCTTTCACAGAAGGCTGGCTGTAATCAATGGTGATGGTGATGCCATCTTTGGTCGTCTGAGTGACAGTGGCCGGAGGGCTGGGGCGTTTGGACTTGTCCTCAGGACCATCCTGAGCGAGTACAGAGCTACCTACGACAGCGCATGCAAGTGCAAGCAACACGAATTTTTTCATACTTGATGGGGGTGTTTAGATTTGATTTGATTTTAATTATCGTTGTTTTTAAATGGCGCCAAAAGCCGCTTTAAAAAGCCTTGTTTCTTTGAATGTGAGGTGTCATGCCCATTTCCAGATTTATTCTGATGGGTAGCTTCGTTGAGCACTTTTTGCTCCTCCGGATCCAGTTTAGATTCAGGCGCTATATACTCTGTTCCTTTGCCCGGGGCTACCTGGTTGTAATCAGCGGCATTGCCATTTCCGCTCTTATCCTCATCGTCATTATTGCCGAAGTCGGTTATGTTGGGGTTGGCGTACTGGATATCGTTTTTCAAAGAGGCGGGGATATTGAATCGGGCGTCCGGATCAATTCCCAGGGTATGGTCCGCATATATTTTCTGGAAGAAATAACCCCAAATCGGAAGGGCGATGACATTACCTTCACCCTGGATTTTCATGAAGGGGTCTTCCAGTCCTACCCAGGCGCCGGCCAGGAGCTGGGGGGTATACCCTAAATACCAAAGGTCTGTATTGCCATAGGCGGATCCTGTCTTACCCATGGTTCCGGTTTTGCCTGCCATTTCTCCTTCCAGGTCCATATCGGTGCGGAGGTGGTAGGCGGTGCCGTGGTCTACCACAGCCTGCATCATGCGGATCATGGTAAAGGCGGCGGCTTCTGAGATCACCTGCTTCCGCTCCGGCGTAAACGTAGCCAGGACGTTACCGTTACGGTCCTCAATCCTGGATAAGTAGATGGGTTTGACGTTGACGCCGTAACCAGGAAACATCGTATAGGCCCGCATCATCTCATACATGGAAATGTCACCCGCACCCAGGGCCAGGGAGGGGTAGGGGGGCAGCTTCGCGTCAATGCCGCACTGATGGGCAAAATTGACGATGGGCTGCGGGGAGAATTGATTGATCAGGTATACCGCCGGGGGATCATAGGAATGCGCCAGGCATACTTCCATGGGACCACCAGATCCATCGATCTCTTTGTTGCCCATGCTGATAGGACCGCCTGGAAGAACGGTTTCCGGCGTATATCCGTTTTCTACTGCATAAGTATAGAGTATAGGCTTGAAGGTAGAACCTACCTGCCTTTTGGTGTTCTCATTAACGTGGTCGTACTTAAAGCGTTTGAATCCCGCTCCGCCTACCCAGGCCCTGACTTCCCCTGTTATAGGATCCATCACCATAAAGGAAGCCTGAATGATTTCCTTATGGTACTTAATGGAGTCGTAAGGAGTCATGATGGTATCCTTTTCCCGCTTGTCGTTCCAGGCAAAGACCTTCATAGGCGTGGGCTCAAAGAATGATTTGCGGATCTCTTCGTCAGGCAATCCATCGTCCTTGAGGTTGTTCCACCGGTCACTTTGCTTCATGGCAGCCTCCAGTATATTTTCGTGGCCTTTCCATATGGTCCCGCTCTTTACGGAGGGTAGGGCAAAGAACTCCTTCTGAAGGTAATTGAGCTGACGTCCCACCGCCTCTTCGGCGGCCATTTGCATGCGGACGTTTATGGTAGTATAAATTTTCAAACCGTCCCTGAGCAGGTCATAGGGTTGGCCATTGCTTTTTTTATGGGTCTTACACCAGTCTTTTAGCTCGTCTTCCAATACACTCCTGAAATAGGGGGCATATCCATTGTTTTCGTCGAGCTTCATGTAATTCATGCTGATGGGGGTGTGCTTGGCTTCATCCGCTGCCTGAGGCGTGATGTATCCGGCTTCCTCCATATTGTTGATGACGGTGTTGCGCCTGTTGAATGCTTTTTGAACGTTGTGTCTGGGATTATAAATGGTGTTACCCCTTAGTATGCCTATGAGCAGGGCGGCTTCATCCACATTTAACTCGGAGGGTTCCTTTTGGAAGAAGGTCCTGGCTGCGTTGCGGATCCCATAGATATTATCCCCGAAGCTTACGGTGTTGAGGTAAAGGGCAATGATTTCGTTTTTGGTAAAATTCCTTTCCAGGCGGACGGCAATGATCCATTCTTTTGTTTTTTGAAGGGAACGAAGCAGGAAGTTTTTAGTGCTCCAGTTTTCGGTAAACAGGTTCTTGGCCAACTGTTGGGTAATGGTAGATCCACCTCCTTCCCGGCCCAAAGAGGCAAAAGCAGACATCAAACGACGGAAATCTATGCCGGAGTGGCTATAAAAGCGTTTATCTTCTGTGGCTATTAAGGCATTAATGACGTTAGGCGAAATGTCTTTGAACTCTACGTTGGTCCTATCCTGTACAAAGTATTTTCCCATAGGGGTACCGTCCACGGCTATCACTTCCGAAGCCAGGCTGGCGGAAGGATTTTCCAATTCGGACAGGGAAGGCATGTGACCAAAAACACCCCAACCGGCCAGAAGGATGATCAGGAAAAAAACGGCAAGGCCGATACAAAAAACACGCCAAAGCAGGCGAACGGGAGTGGACATAAAGGATATGGTTATAATGGCTTCAAAACTACTGCAAAAATGACACCACTCATTTGACGGGAGGTAGGTTTTTCAAGTACGAGCTGATAAAGGTATTATAGGCTTGCAGGTCTTTTTTCTGTAATAGGACGGCCAGGTTATTATCAGAGATCACGATGAGTTGGTACTTGTCTTTAGCCAGCCAGGGCACAATTTCTTTCGCCGCATTTTTTTGCAATTCAAATTCATAGGCCAGGGCATCTATGATGTTGCGGAAGGTCCCAAAGCGTATGATGCGTATTCCTGGTATTATAGACAGGGTGTCCGTATTTATCGTGTCGTTGTAATGGGTAGCCTGATTGTACCTCGCGAATGCTGTTTTGGCTTCATTGAAGAAGACGCCTGCAACCCCAGAAGTGATCACCAATACATAATGATTGCTGGTTGGATCGTATATATAATTATCGCTATGTATGCCCGTGCTCAAACCCGCGTTCGGTATCAGGCTGGAGGCTCCGGGTTTGAGGGCGCCCACATTTCCAGGTTGGAATGCCGTAGAATCGGAAGCGCTGGATCGCTGTCTTCTTAAGTTGTAAGGAGGTGGCGGCGTGACTGCGGCAGGAGCCTGGGCTATAACCTGACCAGTATCGATATGCAGCGAATCTTCCTTATCCCGGACTACGTGAAGATTGTTCAGGTATAATTCAATTTCCTTACGCCTGCCCAAGACATCCTTAAGTTTGGTTGCCTTAGGCGTCATCGGGTCCTTAGGGAACTGGGCAATCAAAGAGGACAAAGTTCTTATGGCCTGTGTGTCTTGCTTTTCGTGAGCATAGTAGACTGCCTGGATATAGAGCAATTGAGGTGTCCAAAATTTGTTCCCAAACAAGGAATCAGCCGCCTTTTTCATTTGAAGGGCAGTGTCATAGTTGCCCCCTATAAATTGATCGTAAATCTCTTTGTACTTGCTGGTGGCGGCTACCTCTGCGGGATCTTGCTCGGGAGTGGCCGGCTGATTGAGTTTGCCTATATAGGTTCCGTTGGGGAATTTTTGATGCAGGAGGTCATAATAGTATTGGGCTTTTGGTTCATTACCCAATTGATGCCAGCAGAAATAGAGGTTAAATAGGGTTGGCTCCGTTTTATATGTTGGGTAACGCTGATAGAGTTCTTCCAAAACCTTGACGGCAGCCTTGTAATCTCCGACCTGGTTTTTAAAAATATCTCCCTGTTTATATAATTCTTTGGCTACGGTATCATTGGAGGCTTCCAATGTTTTGGGCGTGAGGGGAAGCCCCGCCAAAAGGCCTGCTATGGTCAGATCAGGTCCTTTAGTGACGGTTTTCTTTCCCGTTCCGGTAACATCTTCCTGGGTTTGGGTTTTGAGCACATTCATAGCCGTGATGGCCGATTCTCTTCTCCAGTTATCCACATTGGGCCTGCTTCCCCATTGGTTTTGGAAATCGGCTGCCCCTTGGGCTCTGGTGTTGGTGTTGTAGAAATACCAATCCGTATTACCTGATCCTCCTGAGTTGGTAAATATATTAGTGCTCGTTGAATCCCTGCTTAAAAGCCCCGTTCCATAGTTTGATTCGGCATCCTTCAGCCCCTGTGCTCTCAGGAGCTTGCGCAATAAATCTTTTACGTAGGCCATTCTTGCTTCGCTTGGAAGGGCGGCTATGCGTTGGAGACTGTCTTCCCTTTCCACGGCTACAATAGAAGCCAGTAGCTTGTCGTACACGACCCTGTCCTTAGTTAGCTCCTGCACCCGGGGCTTCAGGGCTGTATCGCTCAATTGCAAGCTGTCATAGGCTTTGGCTACGACTTTATAATTCCCTTGAGCCCTGGCCAGGTCAGCGATCAGTAACCAGGATTGGTTTTTGACCTCTCCTTTTCCAAACGTTTTGACACTCTGGTTGAGAAAATGCATGGCTTGTGCTGTGTCTGGTGTCTGGAGTGCCAGTTTTGCTGCGGCTAAGTATAAGATGTCCCTGAATGGGGCGTACCTGTCTTTTTTAGCCAACCTTTCCAAGGCCGCTATGGTGGATGGAATAGCATCTTTAGAAGACGCGTGGCTCAACAAAGCCCGGTACAGGTGCGCATAAATATCTAACCTTGGATCAGTCGTATGATCTATGGATTTGGTGTACCAGCTAATGGCGCTCGTATCCTTATGGGTGCGTTCACTGAGCTGGGCAAGTAAGTATTCCCAACGAGCCTGGTCTGCCATATTCCAGGAATTCGAAAGGGCTTGTTGCAAGTATACGGCAGTGGAATCCCACATTTCCTGGCGATAAAACCAATAAGCTTCCTGTTCTGCCAAAAAGGGTTTAAGGCGTGAGGGAAGTATAGGATCGGCTCTGAGTAAACTGATCAAACCAGCGGCCTGGGCATACTTGCCTTGTTCGGTATAACTCCTGACTTGCCATAGTAATCCGTCATTTCTACTGGGAGGGCGATTGAAAGCCCTGTGATAGATTTTATCGTTCTCTGGATTGAAAATGCTAAGTTGTCCATTTTGGGACTGATCCCGGGTACCAATGGGTATATGATAGTCTCCCTTTTCCTTTATATAAAATTGGTAATTCAGGAATTGGAGCATATGGTCGGCAGAATCGAATTTGGTTTCGAAAAAATAGGCTTGCCCTATCAGCAGGTAAAGGTTATCAATCCAACCATTGCGTAGATCATGTAGTACAATGCCGGCAGTGGATTTGTAGATGACGGAATCCAGTTCCTTGCGCTGGCTTTTGGTATTGGCCAGGGAATATCCATAGAAAGGAATCAGGGACGTGAGGTCATCTTTTTGGGAAGTGCGGGCATTATTCAACACCATGATTAGTTTCTGGTTGGCATTGAAATAGTAGTTATAGTGGGTAGTGGTGCTCTGAAAGAATTTCCTGATTACCGTGTTTTTGGTGGTAGTTGATTTTTCTGATCCCAGGACTTTGTCCTCGAATTTGGGCGGCTTTTTCAGGTCAATCTGATAACCCTCCTGTGCCAGAGAGTTAAGCGGGTGGATCAAAAGAAAGCAATAAATGATCCCCAGTACCAGCCGAAGACCCCTATATTCAAATAAAACCGACATTGAGCGCTCAGTTACGTGGTATTTAACTGCAATCAACTGAAATTATTTTGAAGATACATGCTTTTTTTACCACAAATCAGCCGGGGAGGCCATTATATTCTTATTTTGTGTCGGTAAAATAGTATTATGGCCCTTTTTGACGGTAGTAAGACGCTGAAACGGTTGCAGAACCGCTATCGGCTGGTGATCATGAATGACGATACCTATGAAGAGGTGATTACCTTCAAGTTGACCCGTATGAGCGTTTATGTGGCTTTGAGCACGATTTTTGTTGTGCTGATCGGACTAACGGTGGCCTTGGTTTCATTTACCAACTTAAAGTATTATCTTCCAGGGTATGGAAACCAGAGCCAAAGGAGGGAATACATACAATTAAAGTATAGGACGGATTCCCTGGAAAGGGAAATGCAAATGAAAGACCAGTACCTGGAGTCCATAAAGAAAGTGTTGACGGGAGACGTAGTTGTGAAAAAGGATACAGCGGTACTTAAGACGCCTTCAGAAGGCGAATCCAATGACTAGCGTTCAAAACGACCCAATTATATGTTTACATCCAAATCCAAAGAAAACTCCCTACCGGAAACTGCCCCTCAAAAAGTGGGTGCCTCTATTATCGCCTCAGGCACCGTTATTAAAGGCGACATTGAATGCTCCGGCGACATTCGTATCGATGGTACCCTCAAAGGAAACGTACACGCCACCAGCAAAGTATTTATTGGAAATGATGGATACGTAGAAGGTGATATCCATTGCTTACACGCCGATATTCTAGGCAAAGTCCATGGTAAGATCGTAGTGAAAGACCTGCTGAATCTTCGTGGTAAAGCCTATGTTAAGGGTGATCTCCATACCGGTAAGCTACAGGTGGAACCGTCTGCCAGCTTTAATGGTAACTGTCATATGGGATCCAACGGCAGTGCAATATCAGCTTCTGTGGCAGTAGAAATACCTGCTGAAGAAGAACCTGAATATGCAGAAGCAGAAGCCGAATAAATCCTTTTCACAATATCTGAGCCTGGCCACCCAAATGTTTATCATGTTGGGATTGGGCACCTATGCAGGAATAAAATTTGACCATTGGGTACACCTCCGCATACCTTTGGCGGCCTGGCTATTGCCTTTACTGATCCTGGTTTGGTATCTGTACCAGATCGTACGTGATACAGGAACGGGAAAATAGTTGCATCTTGCAGCTTATGAAATCCTTCTTGAAAATCGGGATTGGTTTGTTCGTGGTCATCTGCCTGATTGCATTTGGGTTGAAGTCCACTTTGTCAGGATGGAACATCGTTCCTTCTTTAGTGATCTATGGAAATATCTTCCTGTTTGGGGTCACTTTCCTTGCCTTTTTCCTGGAAATCAAAGGGGTGAATCAGGCTAATTCCCATGCTTTTTTCAGGTATGTCTACATGGGTATGCTGCTCAAATTCTTTCTTTCTGTAGCGGCTTTCCTAATCTTTGTATTTGTAGATAAGGAAGGGCTGTCCAGGGGATTGGTATTTATTTGGTTGTTGTTTTATCTTATATATACTGCCGTGGAAGTAGGGACCCTTGTCAGGGCAGGCAAAAAACCGGAGTAGGAATGGCCAGAATAGAAGCTCCTCTGGAGGCTTTGGCTGAGTATCTGCCTCCAGGAACTTATCCGCATGTAGTGAAGTACTTGCATCAATATAAAGTTCACCTTACCGTATCTAAAGAAAGGGCTTCTGTATTGGGTGATTATCGGAATGCAACCCAGGACAGGCATCATCGCATCAGTGTGAACGGGAATCTGAATACTTATGCATTCCTGATTACCTTGCTCCATGAGTTGGCTCACCTGCTTACCTTCGATAAGTACGGTCATAAAGTACAAGCCCATGGAAAAGAATGGAAAACCTTATTTGGGTCATTGTTAGCCCAATTTCTTCAACACCATGTTTTTCCCGAAGATATACGACTGGCCCTGCAAAAGACCTTGCACAACCCGGCTGCCAGTAGCTGCGCCGATGATGATCTGATGCGGGTGCTCCGCAAATACGACCCTAAAGATGAAAGGCGTTGCCTGGTAGAGGAGGTGCCGGAAGGTGCGCTGTTTAAAACCAATGACGGGCGGTTGTTTAAAAGAGAAAAGCTGGTCCGTAAGCGCATCCGTTGTATGGAGATCCCTTCCCAGAAGGTCTATTTGTTCAGTCCGATTTACGAAGTCTGGAAAGCCTCTTAGCCCATTTTGCGCACTGGGATCAGAGCACTTTGAGCATCCAGAGATCACATCCGAAGTGTCCGGTATTGCCCAAGGGACCAGGCAAATAGTGGAATCCGTATTTTTCATACACTTTTACTGCCTGGTGTAATTCAGGTAATGTTTCCAGATACATCTGCTGATAGCCCTGGGATTTTGCTGCTTCCATAGTGCGCCTGATCAGGGCTCCCCCGAGTCCCAGTCCCCTGGTTTCGGGCTTCAAATACATCTTTACCAGTTCACAGGTACCTTCCGGCAATCCTTCGGAGGGGAAAATGCCAGCGCCCCCCAGCAGGGTTCCGTCCGGGTGGTCGGCCGTGGAATGGGTTGTAGCTACCCAATAGAAGGCGCCAGGTTGCTGGAATAGTTCGTATAGCTGGTCCGTCGTAGGATCAAAATAGACAGTACCTGGCTTATTGGCCCCAAATTCCGCCAGTGCATTGCGCACAATTTTGGCTAAGGCTTCATTGTCTTTGGGTTGAATGGGCCGTATCAGAAATTCACTCATGCCACAAAATTAGGGTGTAAAAAAACGCCTCCCGTTTTACCAGGAGACGTTTCAAATATATTCGACTTGGTTTATTAAGCTACGGCTTTACTTACCAGATCAGCAGCCTCACTAAGCAGGATGGCGGATTCCACCTTCAGGCCGCTCTCGTCAATGAGCTTCTTGGCTTCCTCAGCATTGGTGCCCTGTAAGCGTACAATGATGGGGATTTTAATATCGCCCAGTTTTTTATATGCGTCAATAACACCTTGGGCAACACGGTCGCAACGGACGATACCTCCAAAGATATTGATCAGGATGGCTTTTACTTTGGGATCTTTCAGGATGATGCGGAATCCTGCTTCCACTGTCTGGGCATTGGCGGAACCACCGACGTCCAGGAAGTTAGCGGGTTCTCCACCACTGAGCTTGATCATGTCCATGGTGGCCATGGCCAGACCGGCTCCGTTCACCATACAACCTACGTTGCCATCTAGTTTAACGAAGTTCAGGTTGTATTTGCCAGCCTCTACTTCGGTTGGGTCTTCTTCAGTGATATCGCGGAGGGAAGAAAGGTCAGGGTGACGCATGAGGGCATTGTCATCCAGGTTCATCTTACAGTCTACGGCAATGATTTTTTCGTCACTGGTTTTGAACAGGGGGTTGATCTCCAGCATGGCGCAATCCAGGCCTGTGTAGGCTGTATAGAGGTTGGTGACGAATTTCACACAGTTTTTAAAAGCTTCTCCGCTGAGTCCCAGGTTGAAGGCAATCTTCCTGGCTTGAAAGGGAAGTAGACCACCCGCTGGGTGGATCCATTCCTTAAAAATCTTTTCAGGGGTTTTATGGGCTACTTCTTCAATGTCCATGCCTCCTTCGGTAGAGTACATGATCACATTCTGCTTCTTGGTACGGTCCAGCAGGACGGAAAGGTAGAATTCCTTAATGGGGTTGGGGCCTTCGTAATAAACGTCCTGAGCCACAAAAACCTTATTGACCAACTTGCCCGCAGGTCCGGTTTGGATCGTAACCAGGGTGCCACCTAATATATTCTGGGCGATGTTCTTGATGTCTTCAGCCGATTTCCCTACCTGAACGCCTCTTTGCTCGCTTCCAACAATCTTTCCTTTTCCCCTACCACCTGCGTGGATCTGGGCTTTGACTACCGCGAAATTGCTTCCATATAAAGTCTTAATTTGACGATAGGCTTCCTCAGCCTCTTGGGGTGTGCTACACGCAATGCCTTCCTGAACAGGGACAGAATACTTTTTAAGTAACTCTTTCGCCTGGTATTCATGTAGGTTCATACGAAAAAATTTTGGCGAAGATAGGAAAATCCTCACTTCCATTATCTTTGCCGCTATTTGAAATCATCTCTTATGAGCTTAAGTCTGGCCCAACAATTATCCGAGGCAGCATCTTTTATTCGTACACGCTATCCATACCAGGTAGAAACGGGGGTGGTACTGGGCAGTGGGTTGGGTCATTTTACCAAAGACATGGAAGAGGTGGTTTCCATCCCCTATGCTGACATTCCTCATTTTCCTATTTCTACCGTAGCGGGGCATAGCGGAGCGCTACTGTTGGGAAAAATGGGAGGCAAACGGGTAGCGGTGCTTTCCGGGCGTTTCCATTATTATGAAGGCTATACGCCCGGGCAGGTCGTTTTCCCCATCCGGGTTTTACGGAAACTGGGTGTAGGGACCCTCCTTATTTCTAACGCTGCCGGAGGAATGAACGCCGGTTTCAGGGTGGGGGACCTGATGCTTATACGGGATCATATCAGCTTTTTTATCGTAAATCCCCTTATAGGCCCTAATGATTCCGATTTAGGAACCCGATTCCCTGATATGAGTCAACCGTATGATAAAGACCTGCAACGCCTCGTTCATTCGATTGCCCGTGAGAAAGGCATTTCCCTCAAGGAAGGTGTTTATTGCGGGGTAACGGGGCCGACCTTCGAAACCAGGGCTGAATATAAGTTACTCCACCTGTTGGGAGGAGATGCCGTGGGAATGAGTACCGTCCAGGAAGTCATAGCCGCCGTACACGTCGGTATGCGGGTTATGGCCATGAGCGTGATTACGGATATGGGCATCCGGGAGGAAGAAAATACCATCACCCACCAGGAGGTGCTCCAAGCGGCTGCCGAGGCTGAGCCAAAACTGACGGCATTGTTTGTAGGGGTCCTCCAGGCCCTTTAGCCAACTTGCTCATAACCTTCACATTATTTTACCACCTTGGCCCAAAAATCCGACTATTTTTGCCCGAACATATGCCGTTAAGATTATCATCTATTACCCGGGTTTGGATTGTGCTCAGTTTGGTATTGGGCTGTGTGCAGGGTCTAAGGGCGCAAAACCCCTTCGGAAACCTTCAGGGCATGAACGGAGGGGGCATGGGTAATAGTAGTAACAGCGGACAAAAGCCTAAAAAAGATTCACTGAAGCACCGTACGGGACTGGAAGACACCCTGACCATTACCTATCGGTTTATGGATTCCACCCATGTTTACAAAATGGATACTTCCATAGCGGACATAGACAAGTGGTATCCCCTCCCTGCCAACTACCGATCTTTGGGCAATGTGGGTACCGCGGCAAAACCAGAAGAGTTTTCGCCAAACATGCGTGCAGGTTGGGATGCAGGGTTTCACTCTTTGGATATATACAGGTTTAATTGGGATAGCACCCGATTCTATACGACTACCCGACCGTATACGGAAATGATGTACTATTTAGGGAGTGCCAGTGAACAGGATATCAACGTCCTTCATACGCAGAACATCAACCAGCACTGGAATTTTGCCCTACATTATCACCTGACAGGGGCTCCGGGGCAATTTAAAAGTCAGAAATCCAACCACAATAATTATAGCATGTATACTTGGTACGAATCTCCACGAAAGCGCTACCATCTATACGGAGGTTTCTATTTCAATAACCTCAAGGTCCAGGAAAACGGAGGGTTTACCAACGACTCCATCATCAATACGAGTGAATATCCTCAACGCTTTCAGATACCGACCAACCTGGGAGGTAATACATCTTACCAGAGTAATATATTCAATACAGCCCTTTCGACAGGAACCCACTACGAGGATTATTCCATTATGCTTCGTCAGCAATATGATCTGGGGCAACAGGATTCGGTGGTGGTCAACGATTCTACTACCTATTACCTGTTCTACGCGCGGTTGCGCATGCAGTACACCATACAGCTCAATGGGTACAATTATTCCTACGTAGATAACAGCCCTGATTCCTCTACCCACTTTTACCAAAATGTGTACGACTTCCTGAGTACCCCATTGCCAGGATTTCTCATTCAAGACAAGTGGTCCCAGATCCTCAACGATTTTTCCCTGTTTCAATACCCGGTGGCCAAAAACCCCAGTCAATACCTGACGGAAGGGATCACCTTGGAAAACCTGAAGGGGACATTTTCCAGCAGTGTGCAGGAGTTTTATAACGTTTATGGTCATGCGGAGTACCGCAACCAAACCCGTAATAAAAAGTGGGATATTGAATTGAATGGCAAACTCTACTTCGAAGGATATAACGTCGGGAACTATGAGGCTTATGCAGCCTTAACCAGGTATTTGGGGAAAAACGTGGGTTTACTCCAGGTCGGCTTCCAAAACGTCAACCGGACCCCTTCGTTTGTATTTGAGAAGGCCAGTAGTTTCAATTTTGGGACCAATCCTTCCAGCTTGAGTAATGAAAACAATACCCAATTGTTTGGCTATCTCTACCAGCCATTGTTAAAGTTGAACCTGGGCGCCCATTATTACCTCATGACCAACTACACCTACCTCAAGGATTATATGGGGGTAGACCAGTATACTTCTCCTTTCAACCTGCTCCAGTTTTCAGCGGTGAAGGAATTCAAGTTGACCAGGCACTGGACCTGGTACGGAGAGTTTTATGTCCAACAGGTAACGGGAGACGCCCCCGTACATTTACCCGCTTTCTATACCAGGAATAGAATCCTGTATCAGACCAAATACCGAAAACTCAACCTGGCCACCGGCTTTGAAGTCAAGTATGCCAGTCCTTTTAAAGTGGATAATTACTCCCCCTTGTTGGGACAATTCTTTCCCCAATTGGGCCAGAAGGATTCTCCATACGGGACCAGCCCAGTCACCTATAGCAACAACCGCCCGGACGTGGCTGCCTTCGTTCACTTCCGCATACGTACCTTCTACCTGGTAACCAGGCTTGAAAACCTGAATACCCTTAACATTAGCCCCTTTGGTTTTAAGGCCAATAATCGTCCTTATCTAGGTTATGCCGACCCTGGATTACTTTTCCATTTTGGGGTGATCTGGGGCTTTGTGAATTGATTTGTCGTACTTTTAGGTTCATGTTGAAACGCATTAGTCTTTTGGCCCTGGGGTGGATGTACCTGCTGTCCACCGTCACTACGGTGATAGATGTGCATTACTGCATGGGGAGACTGGCTTGTGTTCAATGGGAGCATCCCGGTGTTTCTCCTATGGTAGCTTGCGGCATGCATGAATCTTCCGGCGCTAATTGCTGCCGCACGGAAGTAAAGGTGTTTAAGGTCAGCGACGGCCATCAAAGGGCAGGCTCCTATTTTGTGGAAGCACCTATGCCTGTATTGGTGCCTTTGGCTTTCTCTTGTCTACAAACGCCTTTAAGGAATGGGCAAATCAGGGAAGCTTCCGTAGCACGCCCCCCACCCAAAATTCCTTCCTCTTTGACCTTGCTATACGGTAATTTCCGGGTTTGATATGAAAGTTGTCCGCCAGGGCTTGCCGCCCTTGCGTGTTTTTTTTGATCGGACCTCCCGTGTCCTATTCTTTCATATCATTTATCCATTCATCGTGAAACAATTACTTTTAATGCTGGCCTTAGTGACAGTTATGTTTAGCTGTGCTGCCCAGAATAGCGATACTATACCCAGGGCCAACCTGGTTGCCAGCGGTCTGACCTGCTCTATGTGTTCCAATGCCATTTTCAAAGCCCTTACCAAACTTCCTTTTGTTGACAAGGTAAGCCCGGACGTAGAGCATTCTTCTTTTATGATCAATTTCAAAAGCTCAGGTGTCATTGTACTGGATGATCTCCAAAAGGCCGTGAAGGGTGCTGGTTTTTCCGTGGATACCTTGACGTTGTTTCTTAACCTCAATGGGGTAGGTGTTCACAATAACGACCATATGCTTATGGATGGGATCTTCTTACATTTTGTCCATGTACCTACTAAAACCTTGACTGGTCAAGTGTCCTTGAGGATTATCGATAAAGGATTCCTCCCGGACGCCGAATACAAAAAGTACAGTACCATTATCCAACTGCCTTGCTATAAAACAGGTAAGGCAGCTATGAACTACCAGATGGGTACTATTCAGGTAGCCGAGGGTACAAGAGAATACCATGTAACCTTTTAAAAGTGAACCTATGATTTATAAAATAGGTGTACTCCTTTTAGGGCTATTGGCTTTTTCTGGGGTAAGGGCCCAGGAGTTATTTGTGTTCACAGAGCCCGCTTCTAATATGGCAATCCACAGTATTGGGCTTAGGGTTAATAACACCCTTTACCACATGGAAGATGGATCTTATTCCTATCGGCTGGAACCGGAAATCATGGTGGGTGCTTCCCGTAAGCTGATGGTTCATGTGGCTGGTTACTTTTCCAATATGTATCCATCCAGCTTTCAGGCCGAAGGTGGGAGTATATATGCGAAATACCGGTTCTATGCCGGTGATGGGATCCATCGGCATTTCCGGCTGGCGGCGTTTGCTAAGGCGGCCTTGGTGAACCAGCCTCCTAACCTTGCAGGAGAGGGCGCTTCTGAGCGGTCTGATGAAATAGACTTGAACGGGTCCAACTCCGGATACCTGGCAGGTTTGGTAGGAACGCAGCTCCTGCACAAGCTTGCCCTATCAGGTTCCCTGGCTTATACACAGCGGTGGGATCAGGGGCAGACTGTGCATGGCTTACCCGGACAGTCCAATGAGGCGCTGAACTACACGGCTTCCGCTGGTTGGCTCTTGCTGCCTAAGCATTATAGGTCCTACCATCAGACCAATATCAACCTGATGTGTGAATGGTTGGCTTCTACTGCGCTGGATAAGTCTGTGGCTTTTGTGGATGTGGCTCCAGCCATCCAGTTCATTTTTAACTCCATCTCCAGGCTGGATCTGGGTTACCGTGCTCAGCTCACGGGGAATATGGATCGGTGGAGTACGCATCAGGTTTTTCTGCGGTTGGAGTATAATTTTTTGAATGCTTATAGGTAGGGTTTTTTGCAAGCTTTTTTGGGGGTAGGAGCACTAAATGCGCAGGAAAAAAACTGCACATTTAGCGCTCCTACCCCCCTCTCTCATTATCAAAACTGCCAGCTATATCCAAGCCGGGTCAGGGTCGACAACCGGCTGGTTTTTCACAGCCGGGTTGTGGAGCCCTGACACGGTTTAAGGGGGACCGGTTGGGGAACCCAGGGCTAGGTGGGCCGTCTTCAGCATTTGTACAGATTTAAGGTTTATTTTGCCCCCATGAAGCTGCTCATAGTGGAAGATGAACCCGAATTGCTGGAGAGCATGGTAAAGTACCTCTCCTTAGAGGATTATACCTGTGAAGCGGCCAGGACTTATAAGGAGGCCCTGGATAAGATGGAAGTCTATCAATACGATTGTATCCTGCTGGACATCATGCTCCCAGGGGGGGATGGATTGTCTTTGTTAAAGGAGCTCAAGGTCAATCGAAAAACGGACGGGGTATTGATTATTTCTGCGAAAAACAGGTTGGAAGACAAGATTACCGGTCTTAAGATGGGAGCAGATGATTACCTGGCTAAACCTTTTCATTTACCTGAGTTGGGTGCAAGGATAGCCGCCATCATACGAAGGAAACAATATGGGGGACAGTCTTTTTTAGAGTATCACGAAATTCACATTGATACGGAGGGTAGGACGGTTACGGTGCACGGAAAACCTTTGGGACTTACAAAAAAGGAATATGCCCTGCTGCTATACCTGGTTTCCAACCGCCATAAGGTTATCCCCAAAAGCGCCCTGGCAGAACACCTATGGGGAGACGATATGGATCTGGTGGACAACTATGATTTTATTTATACCCATATCAAGAATCTTCGCAAAAAGCTGGAAGATGCAGGCTCCACGGATTATCTGCAATCGATTTATGGCGTAGGATATAAATGGACGGATCAACCATGACTTTAGCCAATACCTACCAACGCTTCTACATTATTTTGCTCTGCCTGCTGCTGGCTATGGGCTGCCTTGCCTATTACCTCACTATACGATACGTCCTGATTCACCAGGTAGACAATGACCTTAAGATCGAACGTCAGGAGTTACTTGATTTTGTTCAGTTGCATGATTCCCTGCCTGCGCCTTCTCACGTAAGGGATCAGGAGTTGAATTGGGCTCCTGTCCAGGCCCCCATTGTTGAGGAAAAGACGGATACCGAACAGGCACATGGTGCGGGGAGGGGGTATGGACGTCATCCGGAACATGAAGATCATGATGCAAGGATTTTTGAAAATGCAACGGGTAGGAGAGAACACGGAAGGGGGGAAGAAGTCATCAGGCGGTTGAGGTTTTCTGTTAGGGTAAAAGGGCAGTGGTATAATATCAGTATTTCAAAATCATTGGAAGAAACAGAGGATTTATTATGGTTGATCTTATGGGTCACCGTGGGATCCTTGGGTATTCTGATCCTGGGACTATACCTGGGAAACAGGTTTTTGCTGCGCAGGATCTGGCAACCTTTTTATCATACCCTGGCTTACCTAAAAAAATTCAGCTTGGCAGACCCTCCTTCGGATAACCTTCAAGCTTCCCGAATAGAAGAATTTGCCCTGTTGAACCGGTCCGTACAAGACATGACGGCGAAAATGCAAAGCGATTACCTGGCGCTACAGCAGTTTACAGACCACGCCGCCCATGAAATGCAAACCCCCTTGGCGGTGATCAAATCTAAACTGGACCTGATGATGCAACATCCAGGACTGGACCAGGTTACGCTGGAACAAATGAATCAGCTCCTTGTTGCGGTCGGCAGACTCAGCAGGCTTAACCAGTCATTGCTTTTACTGGCCAGAATTGAAAACCGCCAGTTCCTGGAAAAAGAATCGCTGGACCTGAGCGTATTGATAGAAGAGAAAATCGACCTATTCCAAGAATGGATCGCACAGTTTGACCTTAGTGTTTCACTGGTATTGGAAGAGGTTAGGGTCGATATGCATCCTTACCTGGCCGAAAGCCTGATCAATAATTTACTCAGCAATGCCGTAAGGCATAATGTCAAAGGTGGAGAAATCCGTATTGTGCTTACACCCGGCTCCCTAAGGGTAAGTAATTCGGGGCAGGAAGCCCCCCTGGACAATGACCGTTTATTTCAAAGGTTCCAAAAGCAGTTCCCTTCTGAAGGGGTAGGGCTGGGGCTTACTATAGCCAAGGAAATTGTTGAATTGTCTGGCATGCATATACGATACCTGTATTCGGAAGGAATCCATACGTTTATGGTTTTGTTTCACTAACGGCCGCAGCCCGAAGTTTACTGGCGGCCGGGGCTTAGCGGCGGCCGGGCTCAAAGAAGCAGGCGCTTCCTCCTACCCATGTTTTATCCTGATTATACCTGGTGCCAATCATCTTGCCCTTACTAAGGCGTGCCAGGTTGTTGGCAGGTTTGGCTTTGGGGTCTCCCTCTTTCCAGAAATACATCAACCTGATCTCACACTTGGCGGGCCCATCCGGGGTTTGGATGATGTCTGCATAGGGAACTTTCCGTTGCAGTATCCAATTTTCAGGATCGGGTATGGCATCCAGATCCGAAGGGGTAACGTCTATGATTACACCTTGTCCGGCGAAGGAAAACAATGGTTTTAGTACGTACTGATCCAGGTCAGGCGGCAATTGTTTGAGCTCACTGACATAGTAAGATTTGGGAACATGGGGATGATGGTATAAGGGTAGCAGGAATTTGCTGATCCGGTAAAACCAGTTGGGATGCGTAATCCAGGTAACCTCCCAGTCCCTGGTCAGATCAATAATGGGACCTAATTCAACTTGTCTGGCCTGTAGCTCATCAAATATCATCCGGTTATAAATCCTTTGCACCCTGGTTTTAATGCCATCCCGCATGTAGTATAATCTGTTGCCTTCGGCAAATACTTCGGTGATGCATACGGGCCGTATGCCCAGGTAATCCTGTGTCAGGTAAAAGTCTATCCGGGTTTTTTGTTCATGTGGCTTTATCTCTAAAAGAATGACTTCTTCTTTGGGGCAAGGGCCAATGAGGATGTCTTTCAAAAGATCCAGGTAACTTTCTTGGGTATGTCCATCCAATAGGTAGGAAAAGTGAATGGGGACGGGTAATTCGAACTGGTAACATTCCGGCATCCATACCTGGAGGGCAAATAAGGAAGGGAAACCCTGAAGTTCTATGAGTTGGGGTTGAAGTTGTCCATGCTCATCCATGCTTACGGCAAAGTCAAAGCATAGGAAATGAGGGTGGTCATTTTCTGATGGTACCCTATAGTTTGCCGGAATGGCCCTTTCTGTGATTTCCTTAAAACGGGAATCTTCAATCAACTCCAGCAGGTAAGAACAAGTTTCCTCCATTTGGCGGAGGAGTGTTTGAGGGACAAATACCGGGGTTTCTGCTACCCTGAACTCGATTACACCCGGATGGGGCCTATCCAGTGCCTGTAGAAAGGCCCGGTATTTATCCTCTGAAAAAAGGCTGTTGTACGTATTCCTTACGGAAGCAATCATTTACCATTCCCTCCTGGAGGGGGGTTGCCGCCTGGAGGAGGTCCTTGGGGAGCGCCACCGGGAGGAGGTCCCTGGTGATGGTCGTCTGCTGGATACTTAGCCTCAGGATGAGCATCACCTCTATGGCAGGTAATACAGGATACGGCTTCGGTCTGATTGGTAGAATCTTCGTTGAAGCGCATATACTTCTGGTTGATGTCATTGGTCATCACCATCATCTTACGTGCAATTTCTTTTTCTGGCTTATCGTCACTGGAGAAGTCCAGGTGTCCCGGATTTGTTGTGCTTTGGGCATGACAATATCCGCATTTGACACCCAACGCCGCCTTGAAATGATCCATGATCATGTCCAGGCTATCCCTGCTGATATCCTGGGGGAGCACCTTAAAATTGTGCTTGTGTTGAGGCGGTTGCTGGTTGTCCCTGGAGGTAAAAGCAGTTATGATAGAAGCGGTGGCTACTATCACTCCTACCGTCAGCAGGCTTTTCTTTTGGATGATAAGGGGCATAAGATGGATGTGATTAATGATTGAATGATCAATTTAGGCATAAAGTTCATGAACAGCCAAATCGTCGGTCATCAATTTTAAAAAATTGTGGAGTATATGGTTGTAGGTCCACATTATTTTGTCCGGATCTTCCAATTGTTCGGTCATACTCTTCCATTTGTCCTCCCCATACTCGGAGATGATGGCCTGGCGCTTATCTTCCATTTGCAGGTATTGGTGCATCCCCATGGCATCCGCTTCCGGATGAAATTGCGTTCCAATCCACCAGGGAGAAAATCGTATGCCCATGATAGCCCTTTCATAGGGCACATGAGGCCTTTCCTTTTCAATGCATAAAAGGTAGGCTCCTCTCTTTTCCAAGACATCTGTTTTGGGTTGAATCACCTGGAAATCCCTGCTGTCAACTGCATAAAACGGATCTGAAAGGCTGGTAAAGATAGGCTCTGATTTTCCCGGCTCTAGCAAGTGCACCGGAAATACACCAAAGGCTGTGGATTTCCTTGGGCAAACGTCCGCCAGGGCATAGTGTCTGCAAAGCAACTGGAAAGAATGGCAAATGAAAAAAATGAATTTCTTTCTTCTGTTAGCTGAATTGGCATTCCATGCTTCCATCCTGGACAGCCAATCCCAATAGGCTGCTTCCCAGTCGCTTCCCTGGCTTTCCAGTGGAGAACCAGGGCCTCCCGTTGATATATAGCCATCAAAGCTGTTATCAGGAACTTCTTTGCGCAACCTTACTTCAAATTCCACCATTTGGATATCCAGCCCCATCTTTTCTCCAAACGAGGAAAGAAGATGCCTGAGGCAGCGCATGCCTTGATTGGGCCTGCCTTCATACATATCTAATATGGCGATACGTAGGGTGCTCATGGGATTAAGAACGCAAAAGCTGGGCCACCGACAAGGCAGTACCCCAGGAAAGGGTAAATCCCGCTCCGCCATGACCATAATTATGAATCAACCTTGGTTTATGGGAATCTAGTTCCAATCTAACGGTAGGTCTATAAGGTCTGAGTCCGGCATAAGTTCGGATTACACGGCTGTAATCTCCATCCAGTAACCGGGGTGCTTTTTCCAAAATGGCAGCAATGGTTTGGGCATCCGTCGTTTCTTCCCAGGCTTCCTTTTCATAAGTCCCACCTACGACACAACCATCAGCCCTTGGTACCAAATAGGTTGGACTTTCTGAATCCACATAAATGGCGTCCACTCCAGGGGCATCAACCACCGCAATTTGCCCCCTTACCGGGGAAAGGCTTTGGTCTC
>CAJCIQ010000128.1 GCA_903970475.1 Beijerinckiaceae bacterium | reverse complement strand
TGCACGGCTTCTGCTGCTAGCATTACCGGTTCGGCTGTCGTGACGATGAATGCCTTACCGACGGCAACGGTTACTGGTGGTGGGAACATTTGTCCAGGCGGATCTGCGAGTGTATCTATAGCCCTGACAGGAACAGCGCCCTGGAATCTGACCTATACCGATGGAACAATTTCAACCGCCGTTACAGGCATTACCACTTCGCCCTACACCTTCAATGTAACACCATCGACAACTACGACCTACTCAGTAACGGCTGTTACTGATGCTGGTTGCACAGGCGCTTCAGGAGGCATTTCCGGTACCGCTTTGGTGACAATAGGTGTTCTTCCTACGGCTAATGTATCCGGCAACGCGGCCATTTGCACTGGCGGCACGGCGACCGTTTCAGTGGCATTGACGGGTGTTGCTCCTTGGAGCCTCACTTATACCGATGGGACGACATCAACCACGGTGAATGGCATTACCACTTCTGCCTACATCTTTAAGGTTAGTCCGACCACCAGCAGTACCTATAAGGTTTCCTCCCTCTCGGACGCAAGCTGTACCGCCAGTGCTTCCCAGATTTCAGGTGCTGCCGTGGTGACGGTGAATGCAGCTCCAAGCGCTGTTATAAGTGGAGGTGGAAGTATCTGTAAGGGTACAACGGCAATGATAAGCATTGCCCTCACTGGTACACCGCCCTGGAACCTGACTTATTCCGATGGAACTACCAGCACTCCTATAAACGGCATTGCAACTTCCCCATATACCTTTACAGTGAGCCCGACCATTAGCAGTACTTATACCCTGACAATGCTTACGGATGCTAGTTGTACAGCGACTTCCAGTGATCTGTCGGGTACTGCATCCGCCACGGTAACCACCTTGCCTCCAGCACCTGTCTTTAATATCTCT
Source organism: Beijerinckiaceae bacterium (assembly GCA_903970475.1). Classification (GTDB taxonomy): domain Bacteria; phylum Bacteroidota; class Bacteroidia; order Chitinophagales; family Chitinophagaceae; genus Dinghuibacter. The sequence continues at coordinate 4,488 of CAJCIQ010000128.1, read as the reverse complement.
ACTGCTGTAGTCCAGGCCGGAACATCCGTCGCCTTTAGCGTGAATGCGGATCCAAGTATATTAAGTTACCAATGGAGCTTTAGCGGAACAGGCGTTTCCATCCAGGGAAATACGGATGCCGTCCAGGTAAACTTTGATGCAACAGCTACCAATGGAAGCCTTCAAGTAAGTGGCGTTAATAATTGTGGAAGCGGACCCGCTGCCATCCTGCCCATTACGGTAGACCATGATATCACTCAGTTCAGTGGATTTACGGCAGTTAGAGAAGGCTCTAGTGCATTATTGAAATGGACGACCCAATATGAGTTCCAGGTAGATCATTATGAAATAGACTATAGCGTCGATAGCGTAAATTACCATCCGATAGCTACGGTACCTGCGGTGGGCAATAGTTTGGTTCCGGAGTCATACTCCTACGTACAAAAACACCCAATCGCAGGTTGGAATGAATATCAGGTCAAAGCGGTAGGTAAAAATGGGACAATCGTTTCCAGTACCGTTCAGTCTGTATTCTTTGACCCGAATAATTTCTGGTTATTAACACTTTATCCTAATCCAACCACCGCAACTTTGCATATTTCCTTCCAGGGTCGCCCTCAGTTTGATGATCCTGTCACCGGTATCGACATTTATGATCTTTCCGGTCGTAGGGTAAAATCAATTGCGGTATCTGGATATGCTAATGATATTGCCGTTGATGTTTCGAATCTGCCACAAGGTGAGTACATTGTATCGATCAGGTATAAGAATGGTAATCCGGATAGTGGTAAGTTCTTAAAAGAGTAGCGGATTAAAATAGCAGGAGGTTTTATGAGGTTGCAGGAAGGCTTCATCACCTATGAAGCCAGTGAGAAGGGCGCGCAGCAGAAGACTGTCGCGCAAGGAGTGGCGCAGCGGGAGACCGGAACGAAGGGAGTGACGCAGCGGGCAGCACAAAAACGAACATGCCCGCATTTCTACCTATGTCATTATCGCCCCCGGGAGAGGGGAAAAGACAGGTTATCCTATAGTTTGATCCGCTTCAAATACGGGGCTTACCCAGACAGGGACGCCTGGATCAGTTGCATGGTGGAAGCACTACAGGAATGCAAGGGGTATTTGTCCGCTGACACACTTATCCTGCGTGCTTTTCATCATTGGGAGTCCGGTTATATAAAAGAGAAACCTAATGCCCTTGACGCATTGGGTTATGCCATATCAGAGAAATACGGATGTTCCTATCATCCCGATTGGTTGGGTAAGCAAAGACCCCTCTTTCAACTTCGAAGATTAATGCATAGAGATCTCCGAGACGCAGCCTTGTCTGGTGTTTATACTTGGAAGGGCCCGGCGACCAGGGAGGCCGCGAACACTGGGAATGCCGCGAACACCGGGAATGCTGCGAATATCTGTGAGGTCGCAAACACAGGGAAGGCCACGAACACTAGCGAGGCCAAGAATACCGGAAGGGCCGCGAACACAAGTATGCCCGGGTACACCAGTATGGCCGCGAACGCGGATTTACCTATGAACGCCTCCGGGACACCTTTTCGTAATCTTTGGATTATTGACGACATCCTCACCACCGGTTCTACCATCGGAGCTATTTTGCAAACAGTTATGCCCGTTATGGGAACTGTTCACCCGTTTGCACTAACGCTGGGTAAGACAAGTGTCGATACCACAATTAACCACAAACTCACCCTTTCCACGGATTATGGCACCTGGATGGGGGTAGGTGGATGGCAAATCAACGGCTGAGGTGGGAATATTTTTGCCAGGCTTTTCTTTTTTTTTAGCTTCATGATCTTTAATCGTTGAAGCCATATGTCACAGAAACTAAGACTCGGTATGATTGGTGGTGGGCAGGGCGCCTTTATTGGTGCTGTTCACCGGATTGCCTCCCGCATAGATGATGCATATGAACTGGTATGTGGCGCTTTCAGCAGTGACCCCGAGCGGTCCAAAGCCAGCGGTATAGCATTGGGATTAGATCCTGGCCGGGCGTATGCGTCCTATCAGGAAATGTTTGAAAAGGAATTGGCCTTGCCCGAAGCGCAAAGGGTTCAGGTGATCAGCATTGTAACACCGAATCATGTGCACTTCGAACCGGCTAAACTGGCCCTGGAAAAGGGGTTTCACGTGATCCTGGATAAGCCCATGACCTTCTCATTAGCTCAGGCTTTGGCATTAGAAAAAGTAGTGAACGCCAGCGGAAAAAGGTTCTGTCTTACCCATACTTATACCGGATATCCTATGGTGAAGGAGGCCCGGACATTGGTCGCTTCGGGTCGTTTGGGCACCATTCGGAAAGTATATGTGGAATATCCTCAAGGGTGGCTGAGTAAAAAAGAAGAGGGGTCAGACAACAAACAGGCAAGCTGGCGGACAGATCCACATCAAAGTGGGATTGCCGGCGCCATGGGAGACATAGGAACCCATGCATTTAACCTGGCGGAGTACGTTTCCGGTCTGAGTGTTACGCATATCAATGCAGATATTCATACCTATGTTCCGGGAAGAAGACTCGATGATGATGGAGTCGCCTTGTTGAGGTTTAAAGGGGGGGCCAGCGGGGTACTAATGGCTACTCAGATTGCTGCCGGAGAGGAAAACAATGTTAAAGTAAGGGTGTATGGGGAGTTAGGCGGTCTTGAATGGCAGCAATCGGATGCAAATTCTTTGATTCTTAAATGGCTGGACAAGCCTGCTGAAATTTATAGAACGGGCGGGGGGTATACCAGCGCCCTGGCCAAACACAATACCCGTACCCCTGCCGGACATCCTGAGGGGTACCTGGAAGCCTTTGCCAATTTATACCGCAATGTGGCCGAATGCATTGTAGCGGATATGGAAGGTTCGACGCCCTCCGCCGAATCTCAGGACTATCCGGGGATTAAAGAGGGTGTGAGGGGCATGGCCTTTATCGAGCAAGTTATTGCATCGGGGAGGTCTGATGTTAAATGGATACCGCTCAGTCTGGAGGGAGATTAATCAAATTGAGACCGCCTGGCAGAAGCGCTGACGCTGAGAATAATCGAGCTTCGGGATGAGCCGGTGGGGAGAATAATCGAGCGTCGGGATGAGCCGGAGGGAGAATAATCACTCGTTGGGACGAGCCGGCTTTGAAAATAACCAATATAATATTTTGCTATGCGAACCATTAAAGGGCCTGCTATTTTTCTGGCTCAGTTTATAGGGGATCAGGCTCCCTTCAATAGCCTTGATGCTATTTGTGCCTGGGCTGCGGCACTGGGATTTAAAGGCATTCAGTTGCCTACCAATGATAGTAGATTTATTGATTTGAAACTGGCAGCCACCTCTAAGGGCTATGCCCAGGATCTGAAAGGCAAAGTGGCTTCACATGGCTTGGAGATCACAGAATTGTCTACCCACTTGCAAGGACAATTGGTAGCCGTCCATCCTGCATACGACAGCCTCTTTGATGGATTTGCTCCCCAGGCCGTAAAGGGTAATCCAACAGCGCGCCAGGCGTGGGCTGTTGAGCAGTTAATGGATGCTGCCAAAGCTTCTCAGCACCTGGGTTTGAGTGCCCATGTAACCTTTAGTGGATCCTTACTTTGGCCAACTGTATATCCCTGGCCTCAACGCCCCGGTGGGTTGGTCGAAGAAGGATTTACAGAGCTCGCCAAACGTTGGAAACCTATATTAAACGCCTACGATCAAGCAGGCGTAGATTTGTGTTATGAGATTCATCCTGGAGAAGACCTGCATGACGGTGTTACTTACGAACGTTTCCTGTCCAAAGTAGACAACCATAAACGGGCCTGCTTGTTATACGATCCGTCCCACTTTGTCCTTCAATGCCTGGATTATCTGGAGTTTATAGATATTTATCACCAGCGGATCCGCATGTTTCATGTCAAGGATGCAGAATTTAATCCTACAGGCAGACAAGGGGTATATGGTGGCTATTCAGATTGGATAGACCGGGCCGGACGCTTCCGTTCCCTGGGGGATGGGCAGGTGGATTTCAAGGCTATATTCTCCAAAATGGCTCAGTATGATTTCCCTGGATGGGCAGTATTAGAATGGGAATGTTGCCTGAAACACCCTGAAGATGGGGCAAGGGAGGGAGCGGCCTTTATTAAGGAGCACATTATCAGGGTCACAGATAAGGCATTCGATGATTTCGCAGCGTCGGGCATTGATGCGGAAGCGAACCGCAAGATCCTGGGGTTGTAGGGAATTGGAACAACGGAAGCGAACCGTAAGATATTAGGGTTATCGTAAATTCAACATTAGGACGAACGGTTGCTAAATTGTTTAAATACAATATGGCTTTGGTATTAATTCCCTACTTTTAAATCTGTTTGATTAGATTGTTTGCAATATGAGATCCTCCCTTCTATTTGGATTCCCCTATTGCTTGAAACCATAACCCAAACTCAATTTGATTGTACCATGGCAGATAATGTTTATGACGCGATTGTCATTGGCTCCGGAATAAGCGGAGGATGGGCTGCAAAGGAACTTACCGAAAAAGGC
>CAJCIQ010000127.1 GCA_903970475.1 Beijerinckiaceae bacterium | reverse complement strand
CCTTGTTGATTTATATCGATGTTGCATTTATTTTACCGAATTAACTTGCAAAGAATAAAACTTTGTATAAACTTTGTGTAGCAATTCAAACATGCTATGGAAACGGACAGTTATCATAGAATTTCTACTCCAACTTTCTCTACGCTTCTGGGATATCAAATCTTCAACAACTATCCCCCTAACAGCTGAAGTTCCAACCCGAAAAGTCTCCGGATAATTCAATGGTTGTCAAGGCCTTGAGGCTTGATGTCATAGGCGCCCCTTTAGGTGTCTTTTGATTGAATGGCTTTCAGCCTTCAGCCTGAACGCTCCGGGGAGACCTGGACCATCCTGGGTATTATCCTTGCAAATGCGGGATGGGATCACTTAGGATCTATTAACTTACGGTCCCGGATAACCGAACTGGGATTTCCGGATCCCGGAATCTCGAATTTTCGGACTGCGGATAGCCGAACTGGGATTTCCGGGTCCCGGCATCTCGAATTTTCGGACTGCGAATAAACGAACTGGGATTTCCGGGTCCCGGAATCTCCCGAATCTAATATTTCCGGACCCCGGTTAACCGAATCTGGTGAGCCAGGCCGATGAACCTAAAAGTTTATATTATCTCAAACCATAATCAAAGTTTATGCAAAATGAAACCCTCAAATGGGTACTGCTGTTTGGTATACCCATTTTATGCCTCGTCATGTACAAAATTATCCTGCGTGTCTTTTTCGGTGTCGTGATTGTTCCGGAAAACAGGATTGGTATTGTGACCAAGAAGTTTAAACTGGTGGGCCATCAGGAGCTTCCTGTAGGCCACATTATTGCCACCGAAGGACAAGCCGGTTTTCAGGCCAAAACCCTGGCTCCCGGTGTTTACTTCTGGAAGTGGATATGGCAGTTTTCTATTTCTTTTGAAGCGTTTACGGTTATACCTACGGGTAAGATCGGATTGGTACTGGCCAAGGACGGTGAGGACCTTCATCCCGGAAATATCCTGGCCCGTAAGGTCGCTTGCGATTCCTTTCAGGATGCCGAAGCCTTCCTCAAAAATGGAGGACAGAAGGGCCGTCAGACCGCCATTATTACGCCAGGTTCCTACAGGATCAATACCTTGATCTTTGATGTAGATGTCACCGACATGATCAATATTCCTGAGAACACGGTCGGTATCGTCACTACCCAGGAAGGTAAGGTAACCGAAACCGGTCAGATTGCCGGTCGTATAGTAGGCGGCCATAACAACTTCCAGGACGTGGACACGTTTCTGGAAGCAGGAGGTTTTAAAGGTTTACAGGAACAAGTCATCCTGGCTGGTTCTTACTTCATGAACCCCTGGTTTGCCAAGGTGGAAACCGTAAAAATGCTGGAAATCCCCATCGGATATGTAGGTGTGGTGATCTCCTTCGTTGGACCCGATGGGGAAGACCTGAGCGGAGCCGCTTTCAAACATGGTAATATCGTAGCCAGAGGCAACAAAGGCGTGTGGGCTGAACCGTTAGGACCTGGTAAGTATCCCATCAATCCCTATATCATGAGGGTGGAAATGGTACCTACGACCAACCTGGTGCTGAACTGGGCTAATTCCCGTTCTGAAGCGCACCAGTTGGACAAGAACCTAAGCACGATTACCGTCCGCAGTAAGGATGGATTTACCTTCAACCTGGACGTTGCGCAGATCATCCATATTCCTACCAATGAAGCCCCTAAGGTAATAGGCCGTTTCGGGAACATGAGTAACCTGGTCACCCAGGTGCTGGAACCAACCATTGGCAACTACTTCCGTAACTCTGCCCAGGATGCCGATGTCATCGACTTTCTGAAGAGCCGTAAAGAAAGGCAGGAATCAGCCCGTATGCATATTGGGGTCGTACTGGAACAGTACAATGTCAACGGAGTAGATACGCTGATCGGGGACATCGTGCCCCCGGAAAGCCTGATGAAAACCCTCACCGACCGTAAGATCGCCGAAGAACAAAAGGTGACCTTTGATACGCAAATGAAGGCCCAGGAAACCCGCCAGGCATTGGAAAAGGAAACGGCCATTGCAGAGATCCAAAAAGACGTGGTAAAAGCAGATCAGGGTGTGTGGATAGCCGAAAGGATAGCAGACGCATCGGTGAAGAAAGCCACCGGTGATGCCAACAGTGTACGCTTACAGGCCAATGCCGAAGCCGACCGTATGCGCTTACTGGCCAGTGGTGAAGCAGAGAAAGTCCGTTTGCTGGCCAAAGCCGAAGCAGAGCGGACAGAACTTCAGGCTAAAGCCGATGCAGAGAAGATTGCTGTTACCGGTAACGCAGAAGCCGAAAAAATCCTGGCCATCGGTAAATCCAGTGCGGAATCTTATAAACTGGCGGTGGAAGCTATGGGTGGAGACAACTTTACCCAGCTCAAGGTGATGGAAGCCATAGGTGCTCAACATATCAAGATCATGCCCGATATCCTTATAGGAGGTGGAGAAAACGGATCCGGTAATCCCGTCAATGGATTACTGGGATTGAAACTCCTGGAAGAACTGGGTAAGAAAAAAGGGAATGACATAGTATAACCCGCCTACCTTAAATTGCGGTGATTAGCCGGTGGAATAAGCCGGCTTTTCACCGTATTATTTAGTTATATTTATCTCCCTAATTATACCCGGATGAACCTAAAGTATTGTTTAGTCATTGCTCTGCTGATCGGTCTAACAACCCAAGCCAACGCCCAAGCACCCAGGTCTTACAACAGCGCTGAAATATTGCAGCAATTGGAACAACTGAAGGTTTTGGGGTCTGTCCTTTATGTAGGCGCCCATCCTGACGATGAAAATACCCGCCTGCTGGCATACCTGGCCAGGGAAAAAAAGTACCGTACCGCTTACCTTAGCCTGACCAGGGGAGATGGAGGTCAGAACCTGATTGGAGATGAGCAGGGTATAGAACTAGGATTGATGCGGACCCAGGAATTGTTGGCCGCTCGTAGGGTGGATGGGGCCGAACAATTTTTTTCCAGGGCTTATGACTTTGGCTTCAGTAAGTCTCCCCAGGAGGCATTAAGTATCTGGAACCACGATACCATTCTGGCTGATGTCGTATGGGTCATACGCCAATTTCAACCAGACGTGATCATCACCCGCTTCCCGGAAGACGGCAGGGCTGGTCATGGACACCATAGTGCTTCGGCCATTCTGGCCAGGGAAGCTTTTGCCGCCGCCGCAGATGCTACCAAATTTCCGGAACAATTCTTACATGGGGTTCATCCCTGGAAAGCAAAGCGTATCCTTTGGAACACGTTCTCCTTTGGGAAAGTAAATACGACCAGTGATACCCAGTACAAAATGGATGTAGGGGCCTATAATGAAGTATTGGGGAAAAGCTATGGAGAAATAGCTGCCGAAAGCCGCAGTCAGCACAAGAGCCAAGGATTCGGCGTAGCTGCTACCAGGGGGAGTTCCACGGAATATTTTCTGACCACTGGAGGAGATGCCCCTGTGCATGATCTCTTAGATGGCGTCAATACCGATTGGAGCAGGATAGGGGAGCCGGGCATCAATGACAGTGTAGACTCTTTAATCGCAGCCTATAATCCTTTACACCCATCTACCAGCCTACCTGCTTTAGCGCGTATCACCGCCCAGGTGCAAAGCCTGCCCCTGGGTTACTGGCGCACGTATAAATTGAAACAGTTGCATACCCTCGAAAATGCCTGTAGCGGATTATGGATGGAAGCTTATGTTCAGCAACCGTACCTCGTAAGAGGTTCCGATGCGGTGGTCGTGGTTTCCCTCATTAATCGGGGACCGGATACCATCCGGTTGAGTCATATAATGGTCGGTAATAAGGATTCGGTCATCAATGCCACCCTACCCAGTAATCAGTCGGTGTTTTACAGGATTCCACTTTTTATTCCGGAAGACAAGGAACTAAGCCAACCGTACTGGTTGAAGGAGGAAAAAACAGAGGGTCACTTTACCGTAAGCAACCAGGGGGAAATCGGGATGGCCCAGAACGAGGCGCCCATCTCTGTCGAGGTCGGTCTGGAGCAAAATGGAAACCGGGAGACTCAGCTACCGGTCATGTATAAGCACACAGACCCGGTAAGGGGTGAATTGTACCAACCTTTAGAAATCACCCCTCCCATATTAATCTATTTTACCCCTGCTAATATCCTGGATAACCTGGAGCCCTCATTTCATCCCAAACTGAAAGCTACCATCATGGCCATGGAGGACATACAGGCGCAGAACCTGTCGTTTACCCTGGCAAACGTTCAACAATCCAGGACTATGGTGATTACTAAGGGAGCAACGAACCTGTTAAAAGGAAAGAGCTATGAATATGAGCTTCCCTATGATGAAGCCTTTATGAAATCTGCCAGAGGGGGGGGCATAAACATTGGCACTTTGGTGACCTATTATAAGAAAAACAGTCAGACAAATGGAAAGCCTGTATTGGTCAACGGCGCGTATTCCACTGGGCTCAAAGAAATTGACTATCCCCATATTCCTTTTATCCATTATTTCCACGGAACCGGAGCCACCGTTATCGGCCAGCAGGTGAAAGTTCGTAACAAACGGGTGGGTTATATCATGGGGGCAGGAGATAAAGTACCAGGTTGCCTGGAGCTGATGGGACTGGAGGTAACCATCCTTCGCCAGCAGGATATTCTTTCGGTTGACCTCTCCCGTTATGATGCCATCGTTACCGGGGTGAGGGCCTTCAATACCCAAAGTTGGTTGGCTGATGCCATGCCCAAACTCATAGCTTACGTAAAAGAAGGTGGCGTATTGGTTGAACAGTATAATAACCTCAATGGCCTGGTGACCCCTGAACTGGGACCTTATCCATTTCAGGTGGGAGAAGGTAGAGTGACTGATGAAACAGCGGATGTGCAATTCCTGGATCCTTCCAACCCGGTACTGCATTATCCCAATGAAATCAGCAATGAGGACTTTGCGGGCTGGATCCAGGAGCGGGGTTTATATTACGTGGATGTACCAGACGGTCTGGACGCTCACTACAAAACCGTGCTGGGTATGAAGGACAAGGGAGAAGACGATGTACAGAAAGGATCTTTGATCACCACCGCTTATGGAAAGGGGCGGTTTGTCTATACTTCTCTAGCCTTTTTCCGCGAGTTGCCCGCAGGTGTCCCAGGTGCGTACAGGCTGTTTGCTAATCTGCTGGCCAAGCCCGCAGTGCAATAAACCGGGCAGGCTCCATCATCCGGGCTCTGGGCCAACACTTCCAGCGAGCTCGGGACCCCAATCTTCGGGTGCCGGAAGTGGGACCGAACTTTCCTGGCAGAGTCTGGCTTGAGGCCCATTTGTCCAAAAATGTACCGGGAAACCCCAGGTGAACCTATATTTGCCGAATCCAGTCACGCGGTTGCGCGACGGAGAAACCCGGGTGCACGCGCAGCTGCGTAACTGAGAAACCCAGATGAATGCACACCCGGTCTAACATAAAACTCAATGTAAAATGTCAGGTGAGTCAAAAAAGAGCCGGACGGACACCAGGAAGAGACCAGGGGCAGAAACGGGATTGGTATGGGGTGTTGTGATCGGCATACTGCTGGCCATACTAACTGAAAAGATTGCCTGGGGTATACTGGTGGGAGGAATATTGGGATTGATCCTGTTTTCCAGAAGCCGAGACCGCGATTAATATGAAATCTACCATAGTCTCCACAGATAATGAGTCAGCACCCCTGTTCAAGCGTTGGACAGTATGGTATGCACTCGTGCTGGTCTTTCTGGTCCTGTGCATAGGGGCCTTGTATTGGTTTACCAAACATTTTTCATGAGTCACATAGATTGGATGGTGCTGGTCACCACGCTTTCCGCCATCATTATCTATGGAGTTTTTAAAAGCAGGACATCCAAAAGTCTGGACGGCTTTTTTCTGGGAGACAGACAGATGCCCTGGTACATCATCGTACTGTCCATCATGGGTACCCAGGCCAGCGCCATTACTTTTCTCAGCGCACCAGGGCAGGCCTATACGGATGGGATGCGTTTTGTTCAATATTACTTTGGGCTGCCGATTGCCATGGTGGTGATTTGCATTGTGTTCGTTCCTTTGTTTCACCGCCTCAAAGTCTATACGGCCTACGAATACCTGGAGCAACGTTTCGACCTCAAGACCCGGACCCTCACTTCCTTTCTTTTTTTGTTGCAAAGAGGCTTATCCACGGGAATCAGCATTTATGCGCCTGCCATCATTTTATCCTCTTTATTAGGTTGGAACATATACTGGACCAATTTGGTCATGGGCGGATTGCTCATCGTGTATACGGTTACCGGCGGAGCCATCGCCGTAGCGTATACACAACAAGTGCAATTGATCATCATCGCCGGATCCATGATCATCGCTGGATATATGGTCGTTCACCTCTTACCCGCAAATGTGGGGTTGGTAGACGCCCTCCACGTCAGTGGGCGTTTGGGCAAACTCAATGCCCTTACAACGGGCTGGACCACACACAAAACCTTTGATTGGACCGATCGATATAATGTCTGGAGCGGGTTGATTGGGGGCTTTTTCCTGGCCCTTTCCTATTTCGGAACCGACCAGTCTCAAGTTGGCCGGTACCTCACGGCAAAAAGCCTAATGGAAAGCCGTCTGGGTCTGCTCATGAATGGATTGGTAAAAATCCCCATGCAATTTGCGATATTACTGCTGGGGGCCCTGGTGTTTGTGTTCTACCAGTTTTATCCTGCGCCCATATTTTTCAATAAAGTACAGACCGATAGGGTAGAGGCGTCGGTTTATCGCCTGGATGGACAGCGGTTGAAGGCTCAATATGATTCATTGTCCATGCAAAGGCAGCAGGCGGTGAGTGCTTATGCTCAGGCGGTGACGCGTGGAGACACCCTTCAGGAGAATCAATTGAGCACACAATTGCAAATGCTGAATAAGCAAAGTGCTAGTGTTAGGACTTCTTATAAAAACCTGCTGGATAAACCCGGACTGAAGGGGGGAGATAACAACGACACGAACTATATCTTCCTGCGTTGGGTAATAGATCACATGCCCGTGGGCTTGGTGGGTTTGCTCATTGCCATTATATTTTTGGCTGCCTGGGGCAGCATTGCGGCCGCCCTAAATGCACTGGCTTCTTGCTCTGTGGTGGATATACACAAGAAATTTATTCAGAAGGAATGTACGCACTTGGAAGATTACCGGTTGGCCCGGTGGTATACGTTCGGGTGGGGATTGTTTTGTATGGGTACGGCTATGTTTGCCTCCCACTTGGGTAGCCTCATTGAAGCAGTAAACGTGTTGGGTAGCCTGTTTTATGGAACCATTCTGGGCATTTTTCTGGTTGCTTTTTATGTGAAATCAGCAAGGGGGCATGTAGTCTTCTGGAGTGCCATTATTGTAGAGCTTTGCATCGTTGCCTTATTTACCTGGAGTTCGATTGGGTTTTTGTGGCTCAATGCCATTGGCGCTTTGGGCGTGCTGTTGATATCCTGGGTCTGGACCATGGCATCGCCTTCGCCTGCGGCCTCCGCTAAAAATGAATCCTGACCCAGCCCCGCTTCTTTTTTTTCTTCGCCCCTTTTGGCTTCGTGCTCGTTTTCCAAGCAGGCCCGGTCTGAACTAACCGGATGGCTTCCGCATCGCAGGAGCTGCATAAAGATTGTTCTACACTGATATCGTATGGATGGCCCTTCTCATCCACCTGAAAGGACAGGGATACCTCTCCATGGATATTGAATGTCTTTACAGCCATAGGAATCTGCATATTGGCCGACAGATAGTCCCTATAATTGTCCCAACCTTCTATGGGTTGAACATTGGTGCTATCGGCGTAAGAAGGATAAGGCCCTACCGCTTTTTTGGCATATTCCGAATACTTTTTGGGTGTGCCAAGCCCAGAAACAACCACATCATGTAAAGAACTGGTTTGGGGAGTCAATGTAACCATTCCCAGGCTACTGATATCGGTCATGAACATGGATTTTTCCTGGTAGCCCAGTGCCGTAAAGGCTACTTTGGCAGAAGAATCCTGAAAGGGTAAGGTAAAATAACCCAATGTGTCTGTGGTAGTGGTGTATCCGTGCGGTAAAATTTTAACCGTTCCATAAGCAATAGGGTTATGGTTAGCATCGGTTAATTTAAACTGTACCGGAGTAGCATTGGCCTTATCCATGGTTCCCTTTAGGGGGCTGTTATTTGAAAAAGCCACATTACCTGTAGGCCCATTGACCAGGGCATTGCTTATGGGGGCATTTGAAAGCATATTATTTGACAGGCCATTTGCCGGGATTCCACTTGCGGCGCTGCCATTTGCCGGGCTACTTTGGAAATATATTCCGTTCACGGCTAGCCTGGTAACGCGTTGATGCCTGCTGTTGCTATTTTCAACGCTATCTAGCTGGACACCAGGTAATTTCTTTAGTTCAGCCCCCGAGGTTGCATCCGCAACATATCCTTCGGTACGGTCTCCGATGGATACCATCGAAGTTGAGGGTGGAGTGGACGCAGGGGCCACTTTTTTTAGCCTCCGCATGGGTGTGTTGCTGGCAATGGTTTTATCAGCCGCTCTCTTGCGTGTAGCCTCAGCGTTGCCCGGCTGGGTCGCCGGCAAATTTGGCGCTGGTGCCTGCTTCGGTTCGGTTGACACCGGCACTTGCCGCGTGGATACCCCCGGAGTGGAAGTCCCCGGAGTGGATGTCCCCGGAGTGGAAGTCCCCGGCGTTAAAGTTCCCGGTGTGGAAGTCCCCGGAGTGGAAGTCCCCTGTGTGGATGTCCCCTGTGTGGATCCCCCCGGTGTCTGGACCGGCTCAGTAGCCTTGAGCTGGTCTGCTACCAAGGCTTTCTTGGATTTACCCGGTTGTGTGTACCATAAAAGTCCTGCCCCCATAAGGAGTACTAAGGAGGCGGCCGCCCACCAGGAATAAATACCTAAGACCCGTTGCTTTGCCGGACTTACCCTCTCGGCTAGCCTACGCCTCAAATTTTCCAGGGCGGTATCCATCGGATCAGGTTCGGCAGCATCGTACCTCATGGAATCAGGTCCGGCAGCATCGTGCTCCCCCGTACCCATATGCTGGGTCTTGTAACCTTCTATAGCTTCTTCCAAAAAAGGATCTTCCAATGCGGCTCTTTCGAGTGCATTGCGCTCTTCCATGGACATCAGGCCCTCGTGGTATCGGGCAATGTCCTGGGCGGAATAAGGGGTATTATTGGACTCCTTTTGGAACATTCATTTTTCTTTCCAGACAGATTTTTAAATTCCTTCGGGCGTTCTGGATATTGGATCTTACCCTATTCCATTCATATCCCGTAAGGGTTTCTATTTCTTTATAGCACTTATTCTCCAAGTAAAATAACGTCACCATTTTACGTTGGGTATCCGGTAGGGCTTCTATGCATTTTTCCAGCCTTATCATGTTCTCCTCAGCTTCCAGGGCACTATTGAGGTGCAATTGATCCCCGGATTGCATAAGCTCCGGGCTGAATTCGACCGTTTTTCCATGTTGGGGAGACCGGAGTTGCATGAGGCAATAGTTTTTTGCCACCTTATATAGCCAGGATTTAAAATGGGTGACCTTATAGGGTTTGAGCAAGTCTTTTACCAGCACTTCGAAGATGCCCATGACTGCATCCTGGGCGCTTTCTTGATCCATATACTTCAAGCAAAGACCATACACCAGGTCCATATAGCGTTCATATAAATCAGCCAGGGACTGGAGGTCCTTATCCTGTTGGTAAGTTTCCAGTAACACCTGGTCCGAAACCTGACGGTCCGACTTTTTCCCCCTTATGGAACGTAAAAAAGACATCCAGCAAGAAATTTATGAAAAAGATTTATGGAAAAGGGATGGTTTGTGCATCTTAACGGTTAATGCTTATATCAAAGTGGTCGACCCCCATGGGCATCCTATTGATGGAGCTTCCCTAAGCGTTGAAACTTTGGACTACAGACAGCCATGGGATAGCACATATAAGTATGCCAGGAAGGGTAGGTCCGATGAGGCCTGCTGAGGAGGTTAAAATAGTACCAACAGCCTGAAAAGATACCATTGAGCCTTGAGCATGTCTGGAACTCAGATAGTTTAGGGATTGTCAATCTGAAACTTTCTTGCAATTATTCTGGGTGATTTTGGAAATACGAGCCAGCGGATATGATAAGAATAGCGTTATACTATCTGGGGAGAATAGCCATAGGGTCTTCAGGGACATAGCATTGCGCAAAAGGTATGTAACAGGAGCAGTAGCGAACATAGGTGCCGGAGACATTACAGCGCCTGATAAACTCCTAAGGAAAGATCAACCATCATCAATGCAATCTTGACCTATACGCTATGTTTTCTTTTGGAATCACCAATTCGTTCATTCAATTCAACTTTGCTTACTTCTGAAAGCCTGGATGATGTTGTTCAAGTGTTTTGCGCAGGTACTCCCTGTTGAGGTGGGTGTAGATTTCAGTGGTCGTTATACTTTCATGTCCAAGCATTTCCTGGACTGCCCTGAGATCTGCTCCACCTTCGACAAGGTGAGTTGCAAAAGAATGTCTGAACGTATGAGGAGATATGGTTTTATTGATGGCGGCCTGAGCCGCGAGGTCTTTAATGATGTAAAAGATCATGACCCTGGATAAGGCGCTTCCCCTTCTGTTCAGGAAAACAATGTCCTCCTGACCGGATCTGATCGGTTGGTGGCTCCTTACATTTTCCCTGTAGATCTTAATGTATTTGAGGGCATCTCTGCCGATAGGAACTAACCTTTCTTTATCCCCCTTTCCAATCACACGGATAAAGCCCACGTCCGGATACAAGCACGACAGCTTTAATCCCACGAGTTCACTGACTCTGAGCCCGCAACTGTAGAGGGTTTCCAGTATGGCCCTGTTCCTTGTTCCTTCAGGGGTACTATGATCAATCTTTTGAAGCATCAATTCAATTTCTTCAAAACTGAGCACATCAGGGAGCGCCCTTTTGAGTTTGGGTCCCTCCAGCAATTCCGTAGGATCTGTACGGACTATGTTTTCCAGCAGGCAATATTTATAAAAAGAACGGAGTCCTGATAATATCCTTCCTTGGGAAGTGGGCGTCATGTGAAGAGAGGCTACCCATTCCAGGAACTTTCTGAGGTCGTCGGTACTGATCTGGGCAGGAGCCTGAGGGCTCTGGACATAAAGCAGGTACTGGATGAGTTTATCCACGTCCCCCAGGTAGGCGTCTACCGAATTGTCCGATAAGGAGCGCTCTAATTGAAGATAGGCCTTGAATCCTTTTTTATATGCTTCCCACATAGGCCATTGATTGATTAATGGGCATTTCCCCCTAATTTCGGTTTTTAATGCCCAAAACTCGCTAATCCATTACAACTTCCAAACATGAATCTTAGGACCTTCAGGCAACAGTTGCTCGATAAAAAACCTCGCTTGCGCAGATTCCTCACCAAACTGGAAAAGACCCCACCCAGAGGACTCCAGAAAATGGCCGAGGTAGCAGATAAAGAGACCTGGAAGGAGGTACAATGTCTGGACTGCGGTAACTGTTGCAGGAGCATGACTCCTACATTCACCCCGGCTGATGTAAAGCGTATCTCTGCGTTTTTAGATATGACTCAGGAGGCGTTCAGGGAGAAATGGCTGTACAAGGACCGTGAGGGCGATTGGATGAACACTAAAAGGCCTTGCCAGTTTTTCAATAAAGTGGACTTCAAATGCTCCATCTATGAGGTCAGGCCCAGTGATTGTGCCGGGTTTCCTCACCTGACCAAAAAGAAGACCCTGGATTATATCCATGTCTACAAACAAAATGTGGAATATTGCCCTGCTACCCAACGATGGGTCGAGCACCTCGAAGAGATGGTCAAAGGTAAGTAAGCGCGCGGCACGCAAATGTAGGTGAGGCAAGTGTTTTTCGCCGCGAAGCGGCGACCCCTCTTACTTATGTATTTCGCTGGTAAAGTGGAACTCGATGCCTGGATTATTGGTCCTTTCGGTATTGAGGAACCACTCGCTCTGGGCCAGGTACACAAAGTTTCCGTCCTTATCGGTCACGATGTTCTGGGGTTTGAAGCGGGCAAAGTCTTCCAGTTTCTTCTGGTCGTCCGACGTGATCCAGCATGCCTTAAAGAAGGGCAGCGTATTGAACTGGCAGGACGCGCCGTATTCCTGTAAGAGGCGGTATTGAATGACCTCAAACTGAAGTTCTCCCACGCAACCAATGATCTTGCGATTACCACCATGTTGGGTGAATAACTGGGCTACGCCTTCGTCTGTAAGCTGACGAACGCCCTTTTCCAGTTGTTTGGTCTTCATGGGATCCTTATTCACCAGCTCCTTAAACAGTTCCGGAGAAAAGGAAGGGACCCCCGTATAGTAGAAGTCTTCTCCTTCTGTCAGGGTATCGCCAATCTTAAAGTTTCCTGTATCAAACAGCCCTACCACGTCTCCGGGAAAGGCCTCTTCAATGACGTCTTTGTCCCTGGCCAAGAAAGAATAGGGGTTGGAAAAACGCACGTCTTTTTCCAAACGCACGTGATGGTAGTACGTGTTTCTGGCAAATTTGCCGGAGCAAACCCTTAAAAAGGCGATCCTGTCTCTGTGTTTGGGATCCAGGTTGGCGTGGATTTTAAATATAAACCCACTGAACTTATCTTCGGTAGGTTCCACTTCCCTTACACTGGTTTCCCTGGGCAGGGGTGAAGGGGCAATGCGGATAAAGGTATCCAGGAGCTCTTTTACCCCGAAGTTGTTGATGGCACTCCCGAAGAATACAGGAGCCACTTTGGCTTTCAGGTATTCGTCAACCGGTAGTTCACCATAAACACCATCGAGTAGCTCTACGTCCTCCCTCAATTGGTTGGCGTCTTTTTCCCCTACCTTTTCATCCAGTTCCTTAGTGGAAAGGTCTTTGATCAGGAGGGTGTTTTCGTCGCTGGCTTTGGTATTGGCGGTAAAAAGCAACAGGCTTTTATCGTGCAGGTTGTACACCCCTTTAAAATCCTTGCCGCTGTTTATCGGCCATGTCATGGGGTGCAGTTGTAATTTCAGCTCATTTTCAATTTCTTCCAGCAGGTCAAAACGGTTTTTGCCATCGCGGTCCATTTTGTTTATGAACACAATCACCGGCGTATCACGCATGCGGCATACTTCCATCAGGCGGCGGGTTTGCTCTTCCACCCCGTTTACGCTGTCAATCACCAGCACCACGCTGTCAACTGCGGTAAGGGTGCGGTAGGTATCCTCCGCAAAGTCTTTGTGGCCGGGTGTGTCCAGCAGGTTTATCAGGGTGTTTTCGTATTCAAACGTCATTACCGAGGTGGCCACCGATATACCGCGCTGGCGCTCAATTTCCATAAAGTCGCTGGTCGCGTGTTTTTTTATCTTGTTGCTTTTTACCGCGCCGGCAGTTTGAATGGCGCCGCCAAACAACAGAAATTTTTCCGTAAGGGTTGTTTTACCCGCATCCGGGTGGGATATGATGGCAAATGTTTTACGCCTGTTTATTTCCTTGCTATATTTCATAATTGTAAGTCCGAAAGACGGGAAGACAGAAAGTCCGGAAGAAATACCGTACCATCCAAATTCCTATATTTTAAGGCCGCAAAGGTAAGCGATGTTTTGAGAGATGGAACGGGGATTTGGGGATTGGAGGGATGATTTGGATCTACGTTATGTATTTTGCCAAAAAGACTGGCTTTGTTGAATATTTAAAAGGGAGGTAAAATATTTACAAATTGATAGCAATATTACTATCTTTACGTTGCCGGGTCAAAAAAAACATGTATGAAATCAAGCGAATTTATCAGGGAAGCCAAACGCAATGGCTGGCAGTACCTACGGCAAGGCAAAGGCAGCCATGAAATTTACCAAAAGGGCG
>CAJCIQ010000126.1 GCA_903970475.1 Beijerinckiaceae bacterium | reverse complement strand
CCCGCTGCCGCCGCTGTCGCTGACGCACCTGCCGTTACCGCGCCCGCTGCCGCCGCATCCGCTGCCGCCTTCAACTACGCGCTTGTCGGTTGCACCGTTGCGCCCGGTTTTGACTTTGCAGATTTTGAGATGGCGTCCGCCGAGCAATTGGTGTCTGAATTTCCGGTGCACGCTGACCTGATCCGCGAACTTTGCCGGTAAGCGGACCCGAATCGCGCCAGATCAGACCCGAACCACGCCAGATCAGACCCGGATCATGCCTAACCCGGACCGCACCAGACCCGTGAGCGTCTACAAGATCCCTGACATAAGCCTGGCCACGGATTCGGAGAACCGCAGAGTCCTGCCCCGTTTACTCCAACGTTCCAAATCCAGCATTTCGCAGTCCTCCAGGTCCTGGAGAAACTGCTCCCTCAGGTAAATGGCCACTTTGGAATCGTAAACGAGGGCATTCGTCTCAAAGTTGAGCTCAAAGCTACGCACGTCCATATTGGCTGAGCCAACCATAGCCAGGTCGTCGTCAGACACCAGGGTTTTAGCGTGTATAAAACCTTTCTGGTATCTATAAATTTTTACCCCACAGTTCAGGAGGTCTTCATAATAACCTGCCGCTGCCTTATTGACTAACCAGGAATCCGAATGAAAGGGGACGATCATGCGTACGTCCAATCCACCCAAAGCCGCACTGCGCAGTGAATCATACACCGATTCATTGGGGATGAAGTAGGGTGTAGTTATATAGAGGTATTGACGGGCATTGTGAATGATGCTGGTAGTAGCCAGCATGATGGTCGGATGAAGGGAGTCCGGGCCACTGGAGGCAATCTGCACCAGGGTATGGTTCTTGACGGTGGATTTAGGGAAAAAACATTCGTGGAATTCTATGTCCTTACCTGATGCAAACGACCAGTCCGAAAGAAACAAATATTGAAGCGAGGAAACGGAACTTCCTACTATTTTCAGGTGGGTATCCCTCCAATAAAGGGGGTGTTTTTCCTTAATCGAATTATCATACCTGTCCGAGACATTGATCCCACCAATAAAGCCGACCTCTCCATCCACTATGATGATTTTACGGTGGTTTCTATAATTCAGCCGGTTGGCGAAAAAATGAATTTTGTAAAAAGGAAATACTTCTATCCCTTCTTTTTTAAGTTCCCTGCACCACCTGCGGGTAATATCCCGGCTCCCGAAGTCGTCATAAATAAAGCGTACCTCTACACCGGCCCTGGCTTGTTCTACTAAAATGGATTTGATTTCATCCCCAATCACCCCATCCTCAAAAATGTAATATTCCAGGTGGATATGGTGTTTGGCTTCCTTCAGGGCTTTTATAACTTCTGGAAATTTTTCTTCTCCATTCCTCAATACGTAGACTTCGTTGTGCAGGGATAGGGGAGACAACGTATCCTTCAACAGCATTTTGATGACCCCGGTTTGCTGGGCCACTTCTTCCTGATGGTGCTCAATATTGTCCTCGGTATGTTTGTACAGCCTCATTTTGACCTGTTCATACCGTTTCAGGTCCCGGAACAGCTTTCTGTCGTAGATTTTATTAATCCGACGGTTTTCGCCTATACCCATATAGACCAGAAGGCCGATGCCGGGAAGGAAAAAGATGAGTAAAAGGTATCCTAAGGCTTTGGAAGGTTTAGTCGTTTGGGTGATGACTTTGATGCCAACGTACGTGGAAATGGCATAGATCAGCACGAACAATAGGGTCTCAAGAAGGTGGACATGGGTTTCTATCCAGTTGCCGACCATTGGTTTTTGATCGCAAACTTAAGCCAATTAGGCCGGAGTACTCCGTCAATTTTGCATGGTAAAAGCGCTACATTTTCGCTTTTAGCCTGAATCGGATGACCCCATTATTGCTGAGGTCGGTACTGACCCTGACATCATAGGTGTCTTCACCTGCATGTACCACCATCAGCGCTGTATTAGGTGGGATTTCTCCCAGATTATCTGCAAATAGGATCAGTTCGTTTTCCTGATCCGGAAGGGCTTTTAAAGAAACCTTTATGGGTTTATGAGAAAGCATGTTTTTATAGACCACGGCTTTGCCGTTAAAGTATACGGTGACCGTATCATGGTCAATAACGCCATCATCATACAGTTCTATTTGAATATCTGGTGAAGTAATGTCAATGGTTTGAATGAGCTTATCGGTTCTTTGCCTGACCTCAGCAGGAGGAGGTGTGATCGGGGTGGGGTTGACCTGGGGTGCGGCCAGCTGACTAGGGCTGCTTTGGACCTGACCCAGGTCATTGGTTTTGGGTGGGGCTGGCTTTGAAGCCGGGGCGCCTTTGGCCGTTCCGGACTTGGCAGCGGAGCTTGAATCCGCTTTTGGTGTCGATCTCATTTTTGCCGGGGCGCCTGAACTTGCCTTTGACGTACCACCTGAACCCGTCTTGGCGGTAGTGCCTGGAGATTTGGAACTTCCAGGGACAGGCGGTACAATAGGGGGCTTATGCGTAGTGCTATCCTTATGGGTTGGTGTGGTGGCCAATGCATGATTTTCCAGACCGGAGGCATTCGACCTCGATTTACCACTACTGGTTTTAGGCAATGACGTCGTTTTAGGTGCATCGGTACCCGTTTTGGGAGTGCTAATACCCTTTTTGGGAGCACTGCTTACTTTTGGAGAACCTGTTCCTGCTTTTGAAGGCGGCACACGCACCAATAATTTTCTGGTAAGCTTAGTGCTCCCGGATCCGCACCCATGGTCGAATCCAGGGGCCGGTTTCCATTTACCTTCCAACACTTCTCCGCTATCACTCTTATAATACGTGAGGATATGCGTTTGGAGGCAATCTATATTTCCCGGAGGGACATCCCCTTTTATCTTCTCTGTTTCAGTGACAGTAACGGTTTGGCTTTTCAGGTCGATGGTTCCTGTTAATTTGCAAATGGTGAAATACCTTTTTCCGTAATAATCGTCGAAATAGGTGTAGGAATAACCACTTACCTGGGTTTGATTGGTAATTTCCAGTTCCAGCACGTATTCATCCTTCTCGAAAGAATTAAGGGATGAAAAGCTGCCCCTCCATTGTCCTGCAAAATTCTGGGCATTTCCCTTGACAGCAGCCGATAAAGCTATGAAAAGCACAAGTGAACAGAGTAGGAAAAATCGCATTTTCTTTAGGTGTAACAGTAAATTACGTATTAAAGCGTGTTGTTTACTGCAATAGTTCGTTAATTTTGCAGACTTGGTACACGAATAAATCACATGATCAATATAACATTTCCGGACGGCAAAGTTCGTTCATACGAGAAGGGAGTTACCGCATTAGATATCGCCAAATCTATTTCCGAAGGCCTGGCCAGGAAAGTATTGGCCGCAAACATAAATGGACAGGTTTGGGATGCTACCCGTCCTATCCAAGATGACGCCACCATCAAATTATTGACCTGGGACGATACAGAAGGTAAATCTACTTTCTGGCATAGCTCCGCACACCTGATGGCGGAAGCCGTTGAATCCCTTTTTCCAGGAGCTAAGTTCTGGGTGGGACCTGCGGTGGAGAATGGCTTTTATTACGACATAGACCTGGGTGACCGTCAAATTGTCCAGGAAGACCTGGCAAAGCTGGAAACCAAAATGGCCGAACTGGCCAAACAAAATAATCCTTATGTCCGAAAGGAGATTTCCAAGGTTGATGCCCTGAAATACTTTGGAGACAAAGGGGACGAGTATAAGTTGGACCTGTTGGGTGGACTCAGCGACGGAAGCATCACTTTTTATACCCAAGGGGGGTTTACCGATCTCTGCCGCGGACCTCATATCCCGGCTACCGGTTCCATCAAAGCCATTAAGCTGACCAATATTGCCGGTTCTTACTGGAAAGGGGATGAAAAAAACAAACAACTTACCCGCATTTACGGGGTGACCTTCCCTCAGCAAAAGGAACTCGATGAGTACCTGAAGATGCTCGAAGAGGCAAAGAAGCGAGACCATCGCAAGCTGGGTAAAGAGCTGGGCATTTTCACCTTCGATGATCAGGTTGGACCCGGGTTGCCCTTGTGGATGCCCAATGGTACCATTATCATTGAGGAATTGGAAAAGTTGGCCAAAGAGACTGAATCAAAGGGTGGTTATAAAAGGGTCGTTACACCTCATATCGCTAAAGAAAGTTTGTACTTGACCAGTGGTCACCTGCCTTATTATGCAGATGGTATGTTCCCTCCTATGGAAATGGATGGAACAACTTACTATCTGAAGGCTATGAATTGCCCTCACCACCACAAGATCTTTGCTGCTGAACCCCGCAGCTATAAGGATCTTCCACTAAGGTTGGCTGAATACGGTACTTGTTACCGCTATGAGCAATCCGGAGAGTTATTTGGTTTGATGAGGGTTCGTTGCCTGCACATGAACGATGCGCATATCTATTGCAGCAAAGAAGATTTTGCTAAAGAGTTCAAAGCGGTCAATGAGATGTACCTGAAGTACTTTAAGATCTTCGGGATTGACAGGTACGTGATGCGTCTTTCTTTGCACGAACCTTCCAAACTCGGTCAAAAATATATCGATTCACCGGAGCTTTGGGTTGAAACCGAAGCCATGGTACGCCAGGTACTTATAGATACCAATACCCCCTTCGTAGAAGTGCCGGATGAGGCAGCTTTCTACGGACCTAAAATAGATGTGCAGATTTGGAGCGTAATAGGACGTGAATTTACCCTGGCAACCAATCAAGTGGATTTTGCTCAAGGACGGCGCTTTAACCTGGAATATACCACCAAGGATAACCATACCGACGTTCCCTTGATTATCCACAGGGCTCCTTTGGGTACGCACGAGCGTTTCATTGGGTTCCTCTTAGAACATTATGCGGGAAAATTCCCCACCTGGCTGGCTCCACTGCAAGTTAAAGTGTTGCCAATCAGCGATAAATTCTTGCCATACGCGCAAGAAATAGATCAATCCTTAAAATTAGCCGATATTCGCTCCGAAGTTGATGACCGCAGTGAAAAGATCGGAAAGAAGATCCGTGACACTGAGTTGGCAAAAGTTCCGTATATGTTAGTCGTTGGGGAAAAAGAAGAAGCGGATAATGTAGTTTCTGTACGTCGGCAAGGAAAAGGTGACCTGGGCATCCAGTCCCTGGAGTCCTTTATGGGTCAGATTAAATCAGAGATTAGCCAACGCTTGTCAGAAGAAAACGTTTCATAGTGCAGAAATCTAAAATTTGACCTAAATTTGATACCGTAAATTAAAATAGTATATCGTTTAATGGCATTACCACAAAGAGGAAGATTTAATAATCCCAATTTTAAAAGGGTTCAAGAACCCGAACACCGAATCAACGACCGCATCAGGGTCCCCCAGGTACGATTGGTGGGGGATAACGTAGAAGTAGGCGTTTATCCTACAGATCAAGCCAGGAGAATGGCTATGGATCAGGGCCTGGACCTGGTTGAAATTTCTCCGACAGCCGATCCTCCCGTTTGTAAGATCATCGACTATAATAAGTTCCTTTACGAGAAGAAGCGTAAGGAAAAAGAAATGAAGGCCAAGAGCAAGGCTTCCGAAGTAAAGGAAGTCCGGTTTACGCCTAATACGGATGATCATGACTTCGACTTTAAAGTGAAACATGCCCAGAAATTCCTGGAAGACGGTAATAAGGTGAAATCTTATGTACAGTTCAAGGGGAGGGCCATCATGTTTAAGGAAAGAGGAGAGCTGATCCTGCTGAAGTTTGCGGAACGGCTGGCGGAGCATGGTGTGCTCGAAGGCATGCCTAAAATGGAAGGAAAAAGGATGTTGGCTATGTTTGCTCCTAAAGGCCAAAAGAAGAAATAATCCCTGATTTATATTTTCTTTGAGGATACCCCACGAAGGTAGGGTACCTTTTTTATGTCCCTACCTGAACAGTTCTCCCGTGACTAAGCCCTTACCTGACCATCTCCTTTTACGACCCACTTGTAACTGGTCAATGCAGCTAATCCCATGGGCCCCCTGGCATGTAATTTCTGCGTGCTGATGCCTATTTCCGCTCCCAACCCTAATTGGGCCCCGTCTGTAAATGCGGTGGATGTATTGACATAAACCGCCGCTGCATCAACCTGGGCAATAAAGCGTTCAGCATGTTTTGTGTTTTCAGTGAGTATGGCTTCGCTATGACATGAACTGAATTGTCGGATATGATCCAATGCTTCTTGTAGATCCGCTACAGTTTTCAAGGCCAATTTCAGGGATAGGAACTCTGTTCCATAATCCTTTTCTGTGGCAGGTTTCAACAAATGATCCGGATAGTGGCCACTAAGACTTTCCAGGGCTGGAGCGTCTGCGAAGAGTTGTACCTCTTTGTCCGCCAACGGCTGCATCAAAAAGGGCAGGTCAACTGTTCTGGAAGCATGGACTAACAGGCAATCCAGGGCATTACAAACACTTACCCTACGGGTCTTTGCGTTGTCAATGATGGCTTTGCTTTTCAAAAGATCTGCTGAGGCATCCAAATAAGTATGAACGACCCCAGCTCCGGTTTCTATGACGGGAACCTTAGCGTTTTGTCTGACAAAATCAATCAAAGACTGACTTCCTCTGGGTATAACCACGTCCACCCAACCTACTGCTTCCAGCAGGGCAGCGGTAGATTGCCTTTCAGGAGGCAATAGCTGCACCACCGCTTCGGGTATATCATGAAACTGAAGTACGGAGTGGATAGCCTCCATGAGGGCTTTATTGGATTGATCGGCATCGCTGCCCCCCTTGAGTAAGCATACATTGCCCGTTTTGAAACAAAGGCTGAAGGCGTCAGTAGTAACATTGGGCCTGGCTTCATAAATCATACCCACCACACCCAGCGGTACAGCTACTTTCCGGATGAATAAGCCATTAGGCAGCGTCGATGCTGATAAGGTTTGGCCCACGGGGCTTTCCAGGTTGGCCACATTCCTGATTTCACCAGCCATAGATTTTATGCGGGATTCATTGAGCTGTAAGCGATCGTATTTTGGATCCGCCGGATCCATCCGGGAGAGGTCCACAGAATTAGCAACCAGGATGGATGCTGACTGGGCTTCCAACTCAAGGGCCAGGTCGTATAAAATCGTGTTGATTTTTTCCGGCGTAAGTTCATTCATAGCGGTTTTAGCTTCCTTAGCCCTTCCGAAATAGGTATTGTAGGCGTTCTCCTTACTCATGGAATTAGTGGTTTTCCTGGTGTATGTAAAGATAATCATAGTGTACCAGAGCAGGTTCATTATGGCGGCCAATAAGGTTCTTGGCTGTATCTGAATGATAACGGGCCAGGCCCATGCCTATGAGGTTGTCCTGGAGATCTATGATCTGCACTATATCATTTCGGTTGAAATCACCTATGATTTTTACAATACCCACGGGTAACAAACTCGATGCTTTAGATCCCAATAAGGCCGCCTTTGCTCCATCGTTAATTTGTACCTTCCCTTTGGCATAGCGGTCAGTATGGGCTATCCATCTTTTCTGTCCGGAACTCTTTTTGAGTGGCAGAAAAGTGGTATGAGGAACTTCATTTTGGAGGACGCTATGCAGAATATGATCTGTTTTGCCATTGGCCACGTGTACCGTAATACCCAATCTAGCCGTTTTCCGGGCCATAGAGGATTTGGTCAACATACCCCCTCTGCCGAAATCTGATTTTTGGGTTTGGATATAGCCAGACAAATCAGCAAGGGTAGGAGGTACTTCTTCGATCAATTTGGAGGAAGGGTCCGATGGATTACCCGTATACAATCCACCCACGTTGGTCAGGATGATCAATGCATCGGCCCTGATCATGGATGCTATTAATCCGGCCAGTTCGTCGTTGTCTGTAAACATCAGTTCGGACACAGAGATGACGTCGTTCTCATTGACCACCGGAATGATGGGTTGAGGGAGCAGGGTTTCAAAACAACCCAGCATGTTTTTGTAGTGGACCTTGTCCCTGAAGTCCTCTTTGGTGACCAATACCTGGGAACAATGTAGGTCTGCCTGGTGGAAAAGCGTTGCATATCTGGCTATGAGCTGCACCTGTCCCACAGAGGCAAGGAGCTGACGGGCGCTTACCAGGTCGATTTTTTCCGGTACTTTTATGGTTGCCCTTCCAGCGGCGACAGCGCCGGAGGAAACCAATACGATTTCCAATCCAGACTTTTTGAGAGCGGCAATTTCAGTGACCAGCTTTTCCATTCTGGGCCCATCGGGTAAACCATTTTTATCGGTTAATACATGAGAGCCTATCTTGATAACCAATCTTTTATACGCGAGCTTTGGTGTGTTTTGGTCTGCCGGGGTTTGCATGGGACAGTTTCATCAATTTAGCCCACAAATTACCTAAAAAATAATGTAAAGAATTGGGGATATAATTTTTAATCCCTACCTTTGCCGACCGAATTTCATAGAGATTCTAAATTGTTTGATGCCCGAACACCAGCAATTTATCTCACCGGTAACCCCTTAGGAAAGGTTTACCACCACCGTTTAAACGCGAAGACAATGCCCAAAGTTAAGACACACTCCAGAGCAAAAAAGACGTTCAAGGTAACCGGAGGAGGCAATATTGCCTTCGCTAAGGCTTTCAAAAGCCACCTGTTGACTAAAAAATCCAACAAACGTAAGCGTTCCCTGAGAAAAGGCGCGCTGGTAGACAAAGCCAACCTGGATTTCGTAAAACGTTTATTGCGCTTGAAGTAATCGGCCTGGTTCCGGGGAAAATATCCTCTATTTGAGGTAATCAATCAATTGTAGAATTTTTAAAACGAATTTAATATGCCACGCTCCGTAAATGCAGTAGCATCCAGGGCTAGAAGGAAAAAGATCCTCAAACAAGCCAAAGGCTTCTACGGCAAACGTAAGAACGTATATACCGTAGCCAAAAACGTACTGGAAAAAGGTTTGCAGTACCGTTATGTTGGCCGTAAGCTGAAAAAACGCGAATACCGCGCATTATGGATCGTTCGTATCAACGCTGCTGTTCGTGAACAAGGGCTTACCTATTCTCAGTTTATCCATAAGCTGAACGATAAAGGCATTACCCTTGACCGTAAGGTTCTGGCTGATCTGGCTATGAATGAGCCCGAAGCCTTCAAGAGCCTGGTAGCTTCCGTTAAATAAGGTAATCTTAACATAAGATTAAAGCGGCCGCCTTAAGTACAGGCGGCCGCTTTCTTTTTAGCAAGGCCTTATGGGCCTTTTTTTTGGTTAAATAGGTGAAAGGCCTAATTTTGTTTGATTTTTCTAACCCAAAGGCCTTAAAAAGCGAGAACCGTCAATGAACAATACGTACACCGACCTGGTGCATCAAACATTCCACTTTCCACAAGAGGACTTCCGAGTAGAGGATAATTGGCTCCAATACAACGGAGTTGACGTTAAAGCCCTAATCGAAAAGTACGGTACTCCGCTTAAGCTGACCTATCTGCCTAAAATCGGGCAGCAGATCAATAAGGCGAAGAAGATGTTTGATACTGCTTTTAAGAAGCATCACTATGAGGGAGAGTATTTCTATTGTTATTGCACCAAAAGCTCTCATTTCTCCTTTATAGTAGAAGAGGCACTCAAGCACAATATTCACCTGGAGACTTCCTATGCATATGATATAGAGATCATCAACAGGCTCTATGAACGCAGGAAAATCAATAAGGACATCAACATCATTTGTAATGGCTTTAAACAGAGGCCTTACGTGCAGCGAATCGCAAAACTGCTCAACAGCGGATTCAAAAATGTGATTCCTGTGCTGGACAATAAGGAAGAGCTGGACATGTACCGGCGTTCCGTAAAGGTTCCTTTTAAACTGGGTATACGCGTTGCCGCCGAAGAAGAGCCTTCCTTCCCCTTCTATACCTCCCGCTTAGGCATCCGCCCCAGGGATATTCTGGAATTTTATGTCGATAAGATAGAAGGGTATGAGAACAAGTTTCAGCTCAAGATGCTCCATATCTTCCTGAACAAAGGCATCAAGGACGATATTTATTACTGGTCCGAATTGAATAAGATCGTTAACCTTTATTGCCAGCTCAAAAAGATTTGCCCGGAACTGGATTCCATCAATATTGGCGGTGGTTTCCCCATCAAACACTCCCTGGGTTTTGAATACGACTATCAGTTCATGATCAATGAGATCGTGTCCACGATTAAAAAGGTTTGTAAAAAATCCAAAGTACCTGTTCCCAACATATATACTGAGTTCGGTAGCTATACCGTGGGAGAAAGCATGGCGCACATCTATAGCGTGATTGCTGAAAAGGTGCAGAACGACCGGGAAATCTGGTACATGATTGATTCCAGCTTCATCACCACCTTGCCCGATACCTGGGGGATCGGGGAGAAGTTCCTGATGCTGCCCATTAATAAATGGGACAATGAATACCAACGAGTGGTGCTGGGAGGCATCACCTGTGACAGTCACGACTACTACGACTCAGAAGAACATATCAACGAAGTCTTCCTGCCCAAACTAAACGGAAATGGGGATAAGGATCCCTTATACGTGGGTTTCTTCCATACAGGCGCCTATCAGGATCAGATCAGCGGATATGGTGGTATCAAACACTGCCTGATTCCGTCACCCCAACACATCATTGTGGGGCATGATAAGAATGGCAAGCTGGTGGATTGGGTGTATGCCAAGGAGCAATCTGCGCAGAGCATGCTCAAGATCCTAGGATACTATTAATCGCTTTGTAGCCGGCCAACGGTCTTGTTCGCGCCGGTTCCAGCCAGTGCATTGTTTCGATGGCTCCGGCCAAGGCTCTCGGTGTTCTTCTGCCAAGGCTCTCGGTGTTCTTCTGCCGGCTGGCGGGCGTGGATGCGCTAGGCCTATCGCACGGCCTCCAATATCCAGGTTTCCCGGATACGGTGGCTGATGACGTTGGCTGTACGGCGTTCTCCCCTGGGAGCCAGGTCTTTGAGCAATTCCAGCGATTTTAGCATACTATGATCAGGAGTAGCTTTATAGGCCATGTGTAGCCCACAACTTTGGAAAAAAGCTTCAGCCGCTACATAGCTGCTGAACTTCTTTTCTTCCACCCCATGCGCCTGTAAGAAACGTTCTATTTCTGGGGATAAACCGTCTTTGAGTCCAGGCAGGTTTTCTTCCTTATTACGGATGTAGATATCAGCGGTTATCCAATATCCGCCTCTTTGCAGGAGTTGTTCCCTGATGTTATGGCAAAGCTTCCGCTTTTCGGCATCATCCAGGTAGACCAATAGCCCTTCCCCTACGATGGTTATGGGGCCTGGTGGAAACCGGCGCACCAAATCTGCGAAAGCGACTTCATCCAACGCATTGAGGGGTTTAAGCAACATTTGCCCTATAGGGGCATCCGGGAGCATGCGCATAATCGCCCTTACCAGGTTCTCTTTGGTCACGATCATCTCCGGTAAATCGGTATCGATGTAAAAAGCATCCTCGTACAATGTCTTGTGCAATCCCCGGAAGGAGAAGCCTGACGCGATTTCCAGGACGTTAGAAATGCCAATCATATTCAGGGCTGTATCGATCGACCAATACCGAGTTTCAAAATGCGCCAGTCTTTTCAAAAATTGTTCCGTCACCAGCTCATGCCCTTCCTTAGGCAAGGCCGACTCCCCAAATACCAATCCTGCGGCCTCCCTTACAAAGGGAATCTCCGTCAAAGCTTTCATCCACAAAAGGGACCTGGCGGAAGGGGAAATCGTACTATAGTCTTTGGTTAGGTCGGCCATGACATAAAGTTAAGGGAAAAGGCAGGCCAGGGATTGTCAGGAGTTTGTAACTTAAGGGTTGATTATGCCACAGTTATACATCATCGCGGGTTGCAATGGAGCTGGCAAGACAACCGCCAGTTACACGGTATAGCCCAAAATCCTGCGTTGTAAGGAATTTGTAAACGAAGACAGCATTGCGGCTGGTCTATCCCCTTTTAACCCCGAATCTGTGGCCTTGGAGGCAGGGAGGATTATGCTCCGGCGATTGATGAACTGATGAAGGAAGGGGTCGATTTTGCCTTTGAGACGACCTTAGCTACCCGTAGTTATGTATCCCTGGTTCATAGAGCCCAGGAAGCTGGCTACGAAATTACCTTGTTGTTTTTTGGGTTAGCCTCCGCCCAAGTTGCCAAGGAACGTGTGGTACAAAGGGTACAAAAAGGGGGACACAATATACCTTCAGAAGTCATTGAAAGACGCTATGTTATGGGGATAAAAACTTAGTCCAATTATACATCCCAGTTTGTGATTATTGGATGGTTGTTAATAATATGGGTATTGAACCCGCTTTCGTAGCTGAAGGGCAGAATGGAACGCTTAATTTGATTTTAAATAGTGAATTTGCAATATAATATTGAAAGAACATTTCCAATAATGGATGAACGAAACACATTCCATTCTCTAGTCTCAGATTAGGCTACATTCGCTCCGGCACCCGGATTCCCAATAAACCCATAGAAGATTTAAGCACATGACTCGTCATTTCACTGATGGCCAGACGCAATAGCTTTTTCTCCGGTGTCTCGGCGCCGGCGATGGAGTGCTCTGCATAGAAGGAATTAAAGGTCTGGCCCAACCGGAAGGCGTATCCTGCCACCAGAGAAGGGTCGTGGGTTACCGCGGCTGTTTCAATAATGCCCGGATATTGCTCCAGTGCAATGAGCAGGTCTTTCTCCAGTTTGTAGAGAACGGGTATGCTGGTTAACAGGGGTGTTGCTGCGACGGGGAGGTTGGTAATCCCTTCAGCGAGGGTAGCCCTGTCTACTTTGCCTTCCTTACGCAGGATGGACTTTATACGGGCGTGTACATACTGGATAAAGGTGGCAGTGAAGCCATGGAGGTCAATGGATTCTTCAGGGTTGAAGATCATCCGTTTTTTCGGGTCCACCCTAAGCAGGAAGAACTTTAAGGCCCCCAATCCTAAAGTCTGATACAGATCAACCAATTCCGCTTCGGTAAAACCATCCACCTTTCCCAATTCCCGGGTCTTCTGCTCGGCCATATCTATCATTTCCAGGACCATGTCGTCAGCATCCACTACGGTGCCCTCCCTGGTTTTCATCCTGCCCGTGGGCAGTTCCACCATACCGTAGCTAAGGTGATGCATACCATCGGCACCGGGAAGACCTAGTTTCTGGCAAATCAGTTTGAGGACCTTGAAATGATAATTTTGTTCGTCACCCACTACATATATGCTTTGTTTGCAGTGGTATTCATTGTATTTTAATTCGGCCAGCCCTATGTCCTGGGTAATGTAGACGGAAGTGCCATCCCTGCGGCGAACGATCTTTTGATCCAGACCATCCTCAGTAAGATCAATCCATACGGAGCCATCATCTTTTTGAAAAAATACGCCTTTTGCCAGACCTTCCTCAACAAGGTCTTTACCCAACAAATAAGTTTGACTCTCGTAATAGGTTTTATCGAAGTTGCTGCCAATGAGTTTATAGGTTTGCTCAAAGCCTTCATAAACCCAGGCATTCATTTTCTCCCACAGCGCAATGACATCGGGCTTTCCGGCTTCCCAATCCACCAGCATTTGTTGGGCTTCCAACATAATGGGGGCTTCCTTTTCTGCCTGTTCCGTGCTCTTTCCTTCCGCCACCAGTTCAGCGACCTCTTGCTTATATACTTCTCCAAACTTTACGTAGTAATCACCTACCAAATGGTCTCCCTTCAAACCAGTAGATTCAGGTGTAGCTCCATGCGCATACTTTTTCCAGGCAACCATACTCTTACAGATATGGATGCCCCTGTCATTGGCAATACAGGTCTTCACCACTTCGTATCCTGCGGCTTTAAGGATCTCTGCACAACTCCAACCCAGAAAGTTATTTCTCAGGTGCCCCAGGTGTAAAGGTTTATTGGTATTGGGGGAGGAGTATTCCACCATGACCTTTTGGTTTTTCGTCTGCCCCCGACCATATATAGGATTATGGTATTGTTCTGATAACAAGGACGTCCAATAAGCATCTGCTATCGTAAGGTTTAAAAACCCCTTAATCACGTTATAAGCACTGAATAGCTCGCTTTGCGAGGTAGTCAGGTATTTACCCAACTCACCGGCCAGTCCGTCAGGGGATTTACGCAATTTTTTCACCAGCGCGAACACCACTACCGTATAATCTCCCTCAAACTCAGGTTTGGTCTGGTTGATCTGAAAGTCTCGGGGATCAGTGCTGGTTTGGTACAAAACACTAATTGCATTGATAACGGAGCCTGATATTAATTCTGTGATAGCCATGCAGTACTGGGTTAATTCCGGGCTGCAAAGGTAGGCATAAAATCATAGCGGGGAAAGGACAGCACTCCATAGCGGAGAAACGGCAGCCTTTCCCCGCTATGGGAGAATATGAAAACGATGCCGGAAGGTAGCCTATTGGCCACCCCCACCGCCAGGACCACCGCCACCAGGTCCGCCACGGAATCCGCCACCACCCTGGAAATTAAATTGAGGGCGTTCGCTTTCCGGCTTTATATCGTAGCCCTTGGGAATATCAAAGGTATTGTCATTGATGGTGGCATTCTGGTCCACCTTACTGATCTGGTATTGCAACATAGCCCCATTGGGTAAGGTTGTCGTGTAGGCAACCGGAAATCCATCCAGGGTATTCATACCCCCCAGGTTAAACCGTCCACCTGTGGGCAATGGTTGCTTTAAGGGCAGCTCCTTGGTGTACCAAATAACGGTAGTTACTGTACGACCACCAAAATTGGTCGTGGCCACTGCTTTTTTACAAGTCAGGCCAGCGATCACCTTGGTAGAATCCTGATAATCGAGATTGGTCCTGGGCCTGGGCAAGGGATTGCCTGCTGAGTCAGTCCGCACCTTGGGTGTATGCGGCGTATCAATGGCGTAGTAACCATACTTACGGCCACCCTGTTCATACAACTGGGTCGTTTTTTTGGCGTCCCGGTCTATGATGACAATGGTATGCTGTGTTTCAGACTTGGATTCAGATTTGATATGCGCCCCCTTGACATAGATAACCGTGTTGGTTTCCTGAGGGGGATTAGGGTCGTCACCGTTATCCGGTGGCGTAAAGATAGTAGTGGCCTTGATGATGATGGGGGGTACATCCTGAGCCTGTCCCTTTTTGATAGGCAGCAGGAAAGCGGCGCCCATCATAAGGAAGAACAATTTCTTGTGGGTCATGTTTGGAAGATTAAATAGATCCGCTAAAGTTACAGGAAAGGCGCATAAAACGGATAAAGGTTATGACCGCCGGGTCAGTCATGAAATCGGATCGGTGAGGAGAAGATCGTAGGGGTGAACGCTGGGAAATCGGGTCGGTGAGTCCTATAAAAAAGTAGGCCCGGTGGGAACACCGGGCCGATAGAGACATGAGAAAACTAATAACTGAAACTTTCTGCTTAGTTGGAGCTTGCAACTTCCATACCACAAACTTTCTTGAAATGTGCGTTGATAGCTTTATCGCTTTCAATTAACATTTTAGAAAGGTTTTCGAACTGATGGTCTACGGTTTCAAGAGAAACGGCTTTTTGGTAAGTCACGTTAATCATTGAATCTGCATTCCTGACAGCCTCTACAGCCACTTTGCCAAACGCTGTACCGGTGAATCCAGCCTGAATCTGTAAATCAGTCAGGGCATCCGTTTGCTTCACGTTGGATTCAGGTACATAACGGAAATCGCATGATAAATATTGGATGGTCATTTGTGCATCTGCTTCCTGAACCTGCTTTGGCTGGGGAAGGATGGCTTTGTTTTCTTCGGCACTGAACTCCACAGCAGTACTGCTGCTGTTATTATGGTCATCTGTAGCAGGCAATACTGAGACAGTTTTTGCGGTGCTGGCAGTTTTTGATGCAACAGTAGAATCCTTTTTAGCGGAATCCAGAGGGCCTGCTACCGTAGAAAGTGACATCAGCAGGAATAAGCCGGTAGCGTTGATTGAGTGTTTCATATATAATCTTTTTAACGGTTTGTATTTGTTGTTTCTTGTGATACAAAGATACGTGTCTAAAACGGTACTATGCAATACAAGATACTATATGTGGTAAATAATGCCGGATGAACGGTAATTTTTCGTGATCAATAGTTTGTTCGTTTGAAAGCTAATCGTTGACTGCAAGTAGAGGATTTAAATCTAGGAGCAGTTGCCCGGCTTAGAGAGCCTATCTGAGAGCCGGAGTATGGAAAGCGATGGTTAGATGTTCTTTAGGTACCTTAGTGCGCCGCAAAGTTACAAATTATTCTAATAATCAAAGCTATTAAATGTGAATATTTTTTTAATATCTATCAGACGATGCACCTTTCAAAAGGTTACATCGTTAACAGAATTTTAGTGAGAACCATTAAAATGTTGAGACGAATCCACAAAAGTCAGGGGAAAGCCAAAGTCTGGACTCCTTTTTCAATAGATTGGAGGGAAGGAGGATGTAAAAGGAGGTATTTTATGTCCAAATGTTGGTAATCTATAAGATAAAGTACATATAGTAAATATCTGGAGTATGAGCCCCTGTCAGGGTCCATAAGGGAAGATCCTGTCTTATAAAGGTATAAATAGTGGTTGAAGTCCACGGGTCCGACCCCTATATACTCTGCATAACCTTCCCAAAGCCATACCGGCACCTTGAGATTCCATCTTCCAGCATAGTGTGATTCCAGGCTATGGGTGATTTCATGGGCCAGAAAGTAGGAAAGGGGACGCTCATCCTGGGCAAATGACCATTGGGGTGGAGGGATGATGCGCTGTCTGACCAAATCCGAAGGGCGGATGAATATGTTTCTGCTCAGTCTGTCATCGCAAAGGCCGGCAAGATTCGTTTTGCCCCTTGTTAGAAATCCAAATAATTCAAGGTTGGGGCAAATGAATACTTTCTGTTGGAGCGTGGTGTCGTTGAGATCGGAGCGGGAAAGCAACACCTGAACCTCTTCCAGTACGGTATCGAATCCCGGCGGCGGCATTTCACCGGTATAAACGGTTATATTCCGCTTGACGAAATGATGGTTGAAGAATGGTTGAGGATAGAGCAGGCAAAGGAGGTATAGCAATCCCAGCGCCACTAAGATCATCAATACCCCTCTAATTATCCGTATCGTCCTAGCCATATTGTTCTTTACTCCATTTTTCCAATATATTCAACAATTGGTCTAATTGCAGGGGTTTGGATAAATAATCATCCATGCCCGCATCCAGGCAGGCCTGGCGGTCCCCTTCCATGGCATTGGCGGTCATGGCTACAATAACCGGCTGGGCTCTGTCCTCACTGCGGATGACCTTGGTGGCCTGTAGCCCATCCAACTCCGGCATGCTGACATCCATAAGGATAAGGTCATAAGGGTGCGCATTGCTTTTTTCAACGGCTTCTTTGCCGTTAGAGGCCATTTCAGGGGTATAACCCAATTTGGTCAATATATGGGCTATCAGTTTCTGATTAACCAAATTATCCTCGGCTACCAGGATCTGATGAGGGTTTCTGGTGGCAAACTCAGGATCCATATGTTTTTGCGGTTGGCTAGTAGGCTCATTTCGAATCTCCTTTTCCTGGAGGATCTCTATGAGGGTGCCCAATAATTGTTGTTGACGGGCTGGCTTATGCAGGATGGCTCGGAAGAAATCTTCCTTTTCCGTAGTAAGTTCATCCCAGGAGGAACTGAGCAGTACAATAGGTATCTTCGGCCATTTTTGGCGAATCCGTGCTGCCAGGGCCGTTCCATTGATCACGGGCATATTCATATCCGTAAGTACCAGGTCAAAAGAACGACCGTACTGTATCCAGGTTAGGGCTTCTTCCGGAGAAGCGGTTGCGCTGGTGCGCAGGCCCCATTTTTCCAGTTGCTTATTGAGGATGCGTAGATTCGTTTGGTTATCATCGACGATCAGCACTTTCTTACCCGTCAATTCCCTTCGTGGCCCACTGTTTTCCGGAATGTCCAGGGGGTTGGCTTCCCCGGCTACCGTGGTAAACTGGAAAGTGGTACCCCTTCCTTCCGTACTTTCTACACTGATCTCTCCCCCCATTAAGTGAACCAGCTTATCACAAATGACCAATCCCAGGCCTGTTCCTCCATATTGACGCGTCGTACTGGCGTCCACCTGGGAAAATGCCTTAAACAGCCGGTGCAACTTATCCGTAGGTATGCCAATGCCTGTATCGGTGACCGTAAACACCAATTCCAGCCCTTTTTCCGGTACAGGCTTCCCAACACCCACATGGATGAAAACCTCCCCTTTACGGGTAAATTTGACGGCATTAGATACCAGGTTCATCAATACTTGTCTTAAGCGAACCTTGTCCCCATTGATGAGCCGGGGAACGTCATCTTCCATTTCAGAGATAAGGTCTATTCCAGCCATTCCTGCTTTTGGGGCAAATAAATCCAACACTTCTTCTATGCAATCGTCCAGGTAGAAGTCGGCTTTTTCCAATTCCATATGTCCGGACTCAATTTTGGAAAAATCAAGGATGTCATTGATCACCGACATCAGGGTTTCTCCGCATTGCTGAATGGTAATGGCATACTCCTGTTGTTCTTTGTTGAGGTGTGAATCACTTAACAAAGTGGACATGCCAATGATTCCATTGAGGGGGGTGCGGATTTCGTGGCTCATCATGGCCAGGAATATGCTTTTTGCCTCATTGGCTTCCTTTTCCTTTTCGACGGAATGATTGAGCTGTTGGGTCCTGACCTCCACCTCTTCTTCCAGGTGACGACGTTGTTTGCGCAACAACCTGGTTCGGATAGAATAGGTCAGGTAAAGCCCCACTGCAATC
Source organism: Beijerinckiaceae bacterium (assembly GCA_903970475.1). Lineage (GTDB taxonomy): Bacteria > Bacteroidota > Bacteroidia > Chitinophagales > Chitinophagaceae > Dinghuibacter. Next base: position 18,319 of record CAJCIQ010000126.1, on the reverse strand, counting down.
GCCAACCCCAACATTATTTTGAACCATAGGGTGGTCCAGAGTGGAGGTTTGATCAGCAGATGTACGCTCAGGATATGCGGAGACCAGTTACCATAGTCATCCATCCCTTTGACCAGCAAAGTATATTCGCCGGGATCCAGGTTCGTATAGGTAACGCTGTGGCGGGTCCCTGCCTGGTTCCAGGATTTTTCAAATCCTTCCAGCATGTAGGTGTAATGCTTCTTGTCTTGAGTGGTATAGTTCAGGGAAGCAAAATCAAAAGTCAATACGGAATGGTCATAAGGAAGTTCAATTTTCCTGTTCCAGTTGCTGTCTGCCTGAAAATGGGTAGTACCGGAGTCTGAAGCAGACATGGATACCTCATGGTTAAACAAAGAAAACCTGGTCAGCACCAATGGTGGGTCGAAATTCCTTTTATGGACACTATCCGGGTAGAAACAATTGAAACCACCCGTGCCACCGAAATAGAAACGACCTTTTGCATCCTTCCAGGCCGCATGTGCTTTAAATTCGCCGGCTTGTACACCATAAGCCGCTGAAAAGCTGTTGCAGGCGCCAGTGCCGGGGTCCAGGCAGGTTATTCCCCCTTCCGTACTCATCCATAGCCTGCCATGCTGGTCTTCCAGCAAAGCGTGTATGATATTGCCACCCAACCCATCTTGGGCAAGGTATTTTTTAAAGCGCCCGGTTTTCCTATCCCAATGGTTCAATCCGTAGTTGGTCCCCATCCAGATATCTCCATTATGGTCTTCCAGGATATCGTTAACGTCATTATTGCTTAAGCTGGAATGGGTACTGTCCGGATCATGTACCAAGTGGGAGAAGGTTTGACTTTGAGGATTAAATACGTCTATTCCCTTGTCAAAGGTAGCAATCCACAGAAGCCCCTTATCGTCAAACCTGAGCAACTGTATGCGGTCGCTGGACGGACTGTTGGAATTGGATGGATAGTGATGGAAGTGCTCAAATTTTCCGGTGACCTGGTTAAAATGATCCAAGCCGCCCTTGTAGGTGGCCAGCCATATGCTTTTATCCGGGCCAACGGCTATATTGGAGATATCTTCTCCAGAAGGACTATTGGGATCGGAGAGATGCTGGTGGTAAATATGGACCAGCCGCCCATTTTTGTTGTAAACAGCAATCCCGTCTCCTACAGTACCTACCCATAGTGATTGCTGCCCGTCTACACCCAAAGAGAGAATATAATGACTAAGTACGGGAGAGATGTGTTTAAATACTCCCCTGTTTTCGTCCATTTCATCCAAACCTCCCCCGTCAGTGCCTATCCAAAGTTTTCCAGGGGTTTCATAAAAAGTCAGCACATTATTGTTGCAAAGACTGGAGTCCAAAGTACTATGTCTGAATAGTAGGAATTGGCCTGCATCCAGGTTATAGAGATTAACGCCTCCGCTGTAGGTACCTACCCACATGTTGTGCTCGGCATCCTGGAAAATGCTATAAATGGAATTGTTACTCAGGCTGTTGTTGTCTATGTCGTCGGTCAGGTACTGGGTCTGTTTTTTCGTAAGGGGGTCCAAGGTGTAGAGCCCCCCGTTTTCTGTTCCTATCCATATCAACCCTGTAGAATCCTCTCCCAGATCCCGGATCAGGTTATGTCCGAAGCTGGGGGAGTAAGGGAAATGGATACTTTTTCCGGTAGCCGGATTAAAGGCATCTAACCCGGCACCCACGGCACTCAGCCAAAATAATCCCTTATGGTCCTCAAAAATCCGGAAGATATTATCAGACCCTATAGATTGGTCATCCCCTGAAGTATGACTATGCCAGGTCAGTTTACCGTTAGTTGGGTCAAAGCATCCGAGACCTAACTGGGCGGAGGCCAACCAGAGCCTACCCATCTTGTCCAGGTGGATGTCATTGATATTGGTAGCAGGCCCTATATGCTGAATCCTGCCTAAAGAGGGAAAAACATGGTAAACGCCATGGTTTTCCGTGCTGATCCACAAATCATCAAAATGGCCTAAAACGACATGGGATATAAAGTCATCAGGAATTTTGCCTGAAGCAAAGGGAGAAAAACTACCTGTGGCTGGATTCAACCGGCATAATCCGCCTCCCCAGGTTCCGATCCAGATGTTTCCATCCTTTGCCTGCCGAAGGTCCCTGATGAAATTGTTGGTCAGGCTATGGGCATCGGAAGGATTGTTTTTGAAAACGGTGAACTGGTATCCATCATAGCGGTTAAGCCCATCCTGGGTTCCCAGCCACATAAAGCCTTGTTGATCCTGAAGGATACAGGTGACATTACTTTGAGAAAGTCCGTTGGTGGTGCTTAAATGCCGGAATTTTATGCGTTGGTATTGTCCATCGCAAAATAAAGTTCGAGCAATCAGTATGACCAGAAGGGTATATGACCTGACGGATGACAAATGGGTATCGTTGGTATACAAACGTACGAAAGAAGGTGCATGAAGTCAAAAAATCTACTACCTTCGCCCGCTATGACACAAGAGCATTTGAAAGATATGAGGGACCGCCTGTCTGTCCTGAGGAGGTATCTTTGACGTCCCAGACAAAAGGGATAAAATCGCAAGAGACAAACAATTGACCCTTTCCCCGGGCTTCTGGGATGATAATGAAAGGGCTACTCAGATTCTCAAAGACATCAAAGTCAACGAATATTGGGTAAAGTTGTACGAGCAGGTAGAGGCTTCCATAGAGGATTTCACGGTATTGTTCGACTTCTGGAAAGAAGGAGAAGGCACAGAGGCTGAGGTAAAAGTCGCCTATGACAAGGCTTTACAGGTCATTGAAGAAGCCGAATTTAAGAGCACCCTCAACCAGCCCGAAGACGAATTACCCGGCATCGTACAGATCAATTCCGGCGCAGGTGGTACCGAAAGCCAGGATTGGGCGGAAATGCTCATGCGCATGTACCGGATGTATGGGGAAAAACAAGGATGGGGTGTAACCGAGCTGGACCTTCAGGAAGGCGAAGGCGCAGGTATAAAAAGCGCTACCCTCCAATTTGACGGCCCCTTTGCCTTTGGTTTCCTAAAGGCCGAAAGTGGGGTTCATCGCCTGGTCCGTATTTCCCCTTTTGACTCCAATGCTCGCCGCCATACCAGTTTTGCCAGTGTTTTTGTCTATCCCCTCGTAGATGACAGCATAGAAATTGAGGTTAGCCCAGCTGACCTGGAATGGGAGTTCTACCGTTCTGGTGGAAAGGGTGGACAAAACGTCAACAAGGTGGAAACCGCTGTTCGGTTGAAGCATATTCCTTCTGGTATCATTGTGGAGTGTCAGCAAGCCAGGACCCAGGGAGAAAACAGGGAAAAAGCCCTGAAGATGCTGAAGTCCCGCTTATACGAGGAAGAACTGCGTAGACGCGAAGAGATAAAGAACGCCACTAATGCCGGAAAGAAAAAGATTGAGTGGGGTTCCCAGATCAGGAGCTATGTTTTCCATCCCTATAAAATGATCAAAGATCACCGCACCGATTATGAGGTCAATAACATTGGGCCGGTAATGGATGGGGAGTTGGATGGGTTTATCAAAGCCTACCTGATGATGGCTAAGGAAGAAGAGGTGTAGTTCTCCATTCCCTATAGGCATAACGCAACCACTTAAGGAGATTGCGGCGTCTTTCCATATCTACGACCAGCATTTTACGCGGCAAAAGACTAAAGGGCGGTAATGACGGAGCCGAACCTTGGAGTTCAGCCAACTGATCCAGGGCAATAAAACCAAACGCATAGATCCCTGCCATGGCCAGCCTAAACTGGCTGATGTTGGACGCTGGACCTGACAGGAGGGCTACCGCTTCCTGCATACCCTTTACCTGCGCTTCAAAAAAGGCCCGGAACGCATGGGCGTCATTCATTCGTACGGGTAGCGTATCCATTCTGTCCTGTATGTCCTTATAAATATCGAAAAGGTCATTGGTCAGTTGGATGATGGTGCCGATACGATACCAGCAGTCTCTTTCTGCAGGGCTGCATGGGGTGTCCAGGTAGAAACTACACAACAAAACGGACAAGCCTCCTTTGGTAAAGGTGATCTCGCGCAAAGCCGCTTCGGACAGGGCGCCGGACAGGGCTTGTTTCTTTGAATCCCATTGGGCTTGAAAAAGCTGGTGCGTAAGTCCTATATAAGCCGTTTTTTCCTGGACAAAAGATTTGAGCAACAGGTGGGAATCCCGGAAAACAGATTCGTCAAAGTTACGGGGCTCAAAGGTTTCGGGAGAAAACGATAGGGCAAACAATTCCTGCTCCGGCAGTGGATTTATATCCGTAAAGTCATCGAATAGGGAGCTGCAAATGAAGTAATGGATAAAACGCTCTTTTTCCGATGCATTCGTAGTCCGCCCGTGTAATCCGGTAAAGGCATCGCAGATCATAGGCGTGTAAATACCGTAGCTCACGGCAATCTTGCGCCTGGTAGCGGGCGTGAAGGTTCCGCCATACCGCGATTCTATCTTGGAAAGGAGGTCATAAGCCCGCCTGGTTTCCGTTTTACGGTTGCGTATAATATACAAAGCGGTGCTAAAGGTTTGGTAGCCGAAGCGTAAAACGTCTCCCATAGGCTGCAAAAAAGGTACTTTTCGTAACTTTGTACAAATTTTTTTCATGAACACTGGCTATTTCGATTATCCCCTACCTGAGAATGAAAGGGTTTTGAGCTATGCTCCCGGCACCAAGGAAAGGGAAATATTACAAGCGGCTTTGAAAGATATGAAAGGCAGCACTGCGGATATCCCCATGTACATTGGATCTGAGGAAGTCCGCACCGGCAATACGGTTACCTTGCATCCTCCCCACGAACACAAACATGTGTTGGGGCATTTTCACAAGGGTGAAAAAAAACATGTGGAACAAGCCATCTCTGCTGCCCTCAAGGCCAGAAAGACCTGGGGGGCTACCAGTTGGGAACACAGAGCAGCCATCTTCCTGAAAGCGGCCGATCTGATGGCCACCAAATACAGGGGGCAAATCAATGCCGCCACCATGCTTGGGCAGAGCAAGAATGCCTATCAGGCGGAAATAGATAGTGCTTGTGAGTTAATCGACTTCCTGAAGTTTAACGTACATTTCCTGGCCGATATTTATGCCAACCAGCCCATCAGCGCTCCTGGTGTACACAACCGCCTGGAATACCGTCCCCTGGAAGGTTTCGTGGTAGCCATCACCCCTTTTAATTTTACCGCTATCGCTGGTAACCTTCCTTCCGCACCAGCCCTTTGCGGTAACACCGTGATCTGGAAGCCTTCCGATACACAGGTGCTGGCTGCCTGGTGGGTGATGAAAATATTGCGAGAAGCCGGCCTTCCTGATGGCGTTATCAACCTCATCTATACAGACGGACCCTTATTCGGTGACGTTGTTTTTGCCCATAAAGACTTTGCAGGTGTGCACTTCACCGGTTCCACCCGCACCTTCAATCATATCTGGAAGACCATTGGCAGTAATATAGACCATTACCGCACCTATCCCCGTATAGTAGGAGAGACCGGTGGGAAGGATTTTGTAGTCGCTCACCCCAGTGCCGACGCCGACGAAGTAGCGGTAGGTTTAGCCAGAGGCGCATTCGAATACCAGGGGCAGAAATGCTCTGCTGCTTCCAGGGCTTACCTGCCTTCCAGCCTGGCGCCCAAGATCCAGGAAAAGCTGGTGTCTATGGTAAAAACCATGAAGATGGGCACCGTAGAAGACTTTGGAAACTTCATCAACGCCGTTATCGATGAACGTTCCTTCGATAAGATTGAAGGGTATATCAAAAAGGCAAAGGAATCAGATAAGGCCTCTATCCTGGTGGGCGGGAATTGTGATAAATCCGTAGGATACTTTGTAGAGCCTACCGTTATTGTCACCACCGATCCCCAGTTTGTCACCCTTTGTGAAGAAATCTTCGGGCCCGTCCTGACCATTTATGTATACAAGGATGAGGAATTTGAGGCCACCCTGGACCTGGTGGACAGCACCTCACCTTATGCCTTGACCGGATCCATTTTTGCCAGGGATCGCAGGGCCGTTTACTTAGCGACTACGCGCCTGGTTAACAGCGCCGGTAACTTCTACGTCAATGACAAACCCACAGGCGCCGTAGTAGGTCAGCAACCTTTTGGAGGCGCCAGGGCTTCCGGTACCAATGACAAAGCAGGTTCCGCCCTTAACCTCTATCGCTGGCTCAGCGCCCGCACCATCAAAGAAACCTTCAATCCCCCAACGGACTATCGTTATCCGTTTTTAGGATAAAACCGATGCTGCTCCGTTAGGTTGCAGCCGTAGGCCACTTCGTGGAACACGCTGCTGGCGGGAGAAAAAAGCCCGCCTGCGGCGGTCCCCCAAGTGGCCTTTTATTTTAGCCAGACCCAGGAAAAAAAATAGGCATGCTTAGGGGGTTGATCCAAAGTGGGTCTTACCTTTAACACTTAGAATGTTTTATGAAAATCATCCTTACACCTGAACAATTAAGACTCACCATACAACGGTTGGCCCACCAACTGACAGAGGAAGGGCTTGATTTTGAACGCACCGTCTTTATTGGTATACAGCCCAGGGGAATCAAGTTCGCAGACGAGGTAGTATCCCATATCAAGAAACTTTACCCTGATCAAAACGTGCAGTATGGAAAGCTGGACATTACCTTTTACAGGGATGATGTAAGGAATAGCATTCATATTGCCAACCAGACTTCTATGAATCACTCCATAGAAGCTAAAACGGTTATTCTCATCGATGACGTGCTCTACACCGGAAGGACTATACGCTCCGCCCTGGATGCCCTGCTGGACTTCGGACGCCCTGCAAAGGTGGAACTTTGTACACTCATAGACCGGCGCTTCTCCAGGGAGCTACCCATACAACCCGACTATTGCGGTTGGACCATTGATTCCATTGTGACCCAAAGGGTCACCGTTCAATGGGATCTGGAGCAAGTGATTTTACATTAAGAAATTGTTTTTTTCCATTAGCTTTGCGTCCTAAGATGCAATTGTCCACTAAACATCTATTGGGGATACGGGACCTCAACCGGGAGGATATAGGGCTCATTCTTTCCACCGCACTGCAATTCAAAGACGTTTTACAAAGGCCGGTAAAAAAGGTTCCTTCCCTCCGGGACGTAACCATCGTTAATTTGTTCTACGAGAACTCTACCCGAACAAGGATCTCTTTTGAATTGGCGGAAAAACGCCTTTCAGCCGATACCATCAATTTTACAGCCAGTGGTTCTTCTGTTTCCAAAGGAGAAACCTTACTGGATACGGTCAATAATATCCTGTCCATGAAGGTGGACATGGTCGTTATGCGACATAGCGCCAGCGGTGCGCCTCATTTTTTGGCCAAACATATACCCGCTGCCATCGTCAATGCCGGAGACGGGATTAATGAACATCCCACCCAGGGATTATTGGATGCATTATCCATCACCCAGGCTTTGGGTACCCTGGAAGGGGTTAGGGTCGCTATCATTGGAGACATCATGCACTCCAGGGTAGCCATGAGCAATATTTACCTGCTCAAGAAGATGGGTGCCGAAGTCATGGTAGCAGGGCCCCCCACCTTGATCCCTCCTTACATTCAGGAAGCCTTTGGGGTGAAAGTGGAATACAGCGTCAAAGAAGCACTGCAATGGTGTGATGTAGCCAATGTCTTGCGTATACAACTGGAAAGGCAGAATCAACCCTTGTTTTCTTCCCTGAGAGAATACAACCTGGTCTATGGGGTGACCCGTAAGCTGGTGGACAACCTCAAAAAGGACATCGTCATCCTTCACCCAGGTCCCATCAACAGGGGCGTAGAACTAGATAGTGATGTAGCTGACTCCAGGCATTCACTGATCTTGCAGCAGGTCGAAAACGGCGTAGCCGTTCGGATGGCCGTGCTCTATCTACTGGCTGGGAAAGACTAATGTTTAAAAAAATTTAGCTTAGAATTTACTGGAGAGCAAGCACTTGCGCATTACCAAAGCGTTAAGATAAATTTTTGTTAGACTTTGGTGTAAACTTTGCTTACTGCAATACGTCAAACATTCTGAAAACACCCTATTGCAGTTCTAACCACCACTTTCCTCACACTACTATTTTAAAAAACAAAACAAAAACGAGTATGAAACACTTGAAGTGGTATTCAGTGGCTTTGCTATGCTTAGGAATGGGCGTGTTCGCCTTTACAGCATGTCAAAAGAGTAGTTCTAAGACCTCATCCGTCCCTGCGGGCCAGCAAAAATTCAACATGTACCTTACGGATGGCCCCGTAAATTTCCAAGCCGTAAACATTGACATTAAATCCATTATCGTTCAATTGAAAACCGACTCTTGTTCAGCTTCAGGTTTTGTCGGCTCTGACTCTACCTTTCCTTGCTACCACTGGGACACTTTAAATATAGCACCGGGCATTTACAACATCCTGAATTTCCAAAACGGTGCAGATACCTTATTCTCCAGCACAAACATCGAAGCTGGAACGATTGTTAAAATCAAGATCGTTCTGGGTCCGAACAACAGTGTAACGGCTGACAGTGTGAACTTCCCGCTGGGCCTGCCTTGGGGTAACACCTTCGAAGTGGTACTCAATGGCGGATGTCAGCAAGTGGATGCCAACACCCTGGCTTTATGGTTGGATTTCGATGCGGCTCACTCCATCATCGAAGTGCGTCACCAGGAATTTGTGTTGTTCCCTTACTTGCGTCTGTTCACACCCAAGACCACCGGTACCCTGGAAGGCGCAGTACTGCCCAATGTAGCCGATGCTTTTGTGAGCGTCGTTTCTGGTCAGGACACCATGATTGCGCTGCCCGGACGTGATGGACGTTGGGAAGTCCGTGGTATTAAAGAGTCTACGGTAAACGTGACTTATTATGCTACAGGCAATGGTTATTCAGATACAACTTTGAGTAACGTGCAGATTACCCCAGGTAGTACAACAAACCTCGGTACAACTTACCTGCACTAGGTTAAGTTAATCAATACCCTATTATTTGATACCCTTAGTTAAAATGATGCCGCCCCATCTCGCATGGGGCGGCCCTTTTTGAGGCCACTCAACCATGTCAGGACCTTGGAAGCGCTGTCTATGCCTGGTTTTTCGATGAAGGTGTAGGTGAAGGTACATAACGTGATCATGGCAATGCAGCAGCCGCAGATGATTAACCAATGCGAGAGCGGCGGTAGTTGCATGCCATTGGGCAGGAGGACCACAAATGTAAATGACAATACGAAGGCATGGAGTAAGTAAATACTGTAGGAGATCTGACCCAGTAATAACGAAGGCCTGGCGGTAAGTATGCCAAAGAGGCTGTTACCAGCGGCGATGCCCAGGAAGGTAAAGCTTACCCCTAAGAGTGCCAATGGATATTCCAGAGAGCCATAGTGGGTAGCGACAATGAACAGCGACAGCAACAAAGGGATGGCCATCCAATCCTTGGTGAACCATTTTTTTATCCAGGGTTGTCGCACCAGAAACGCGCAGGCGGTCCCTGAAATGAAGGGCGTCATCCTGATCCAGTTCCTTTGTGGGTATTGTACGTAAATGATATAAATGAACAGGAGCAAAAAGAGCAGCGCTACGACCCAGACTTTTGCAGGGGTTGGGATTTTGAAAAACAGCAGCCCAATCAGGGCCAATGAACAGTAAAATATCCATTCATAGACCAATGTCCATTGGACCCCCGCTATTAAATACTTTGTCCCTTGGATACGGTTGATATCCGGCTCCATGAAGAGCAACCATTGCCCCACATGTTTGAACCAGTCTCCTGGAGATTCCAGTAGTTTGAATTGGGTCAGCAAGGCCGTAAAACAAACCAAAACCAGCACCGCATATAGATATAGGGGCATGATCCTGAGTATTCTGGAAATATACAGTTTTGTCCAGTCCAAAGGCTTATGATACGAATCCACCAATTTAGCGATGAAGAGGAAGGAGGTGATGATGAAAAACATGCCGACGCTGGTAGATCCAAAATTTAGAAATACCATGTTGGGCTCAATACTCCATTGATGATGATGATACATCCACCACCAACTGGCGCTATGGTGCAGGAACACAAAGGTGGCCAGGTATCCCCTGAGCCCATCAATGGCTCCATAACGGTGGGTTTGGGCCTGGATGCCTAAAACCCTTGACATCAGGGTAACGCATAGGAGTGCAAGGAAAATGACAGGCAATACGAACAGCATACTGGTCTGCTCCATAAGTCATCGTTTGAAGTGAATGCCTAACCAGTGTTTAACCCAGAGCGCTCAAGGCGCCTACCATTGCAGGGAAGCAACCCTACCTTTTGCACCAGCCAACCAAACCGTTTTGCCTGTCCCCGGATAAGTGGCCACGTGAAAGCTTTCTTTGGATATCTGTGTCCAATGGTCTCCATTGTCTTCAGATACATCTATCCCACTTGTCCCACAACAGATCCAGGTTTGGCCCCATAAGTGGAGCACACAACTGCGATAGCCATGGGGTGGGGTATGCGGTACGGACCAATGTTGACCTGCATCCGAGGAATAAATGCAATTGCCGGAGCTGACCGTATCATGGGCAAAGTCTCCTCCAACGATGATCCAATTGTACTGATGCGTGGCTATACTATTGGCTCCCGTACTGACAGCACCCTGGAGCAAGGGTAATTTTTGCGCGTCCTGATCATAGAACACACGGCTTATAGGACCCCCACTCACAAAGGCATAGGCATGGGGAGAGTCCAGGATTAATTTAATATTGGTGCCACTGGAGGCAAAACAACCTTCTCCACTATTGGCCAAAGGCCTGAATGAAGCAGAGAGGGGTGTCCAGTGAAGTCCTTCATCCTCGGTCATGGCCAAGTAGAACCGGGCGCCTGTGGGTGTAGGGACAGGATCCCCGACGACATAGCCAAATGGTTTGGCCTTGGCGGAAAAATCCATTGCATCCAGAAACATACCTGGACTTGGGTCATTAAAAGTCAGGTCCCAGGAATGGCCACCATCTATGGTACGCAAGATGACGGCGGGTGTATCCACACCCATGATGACCGCCTTTGAAGTATCGATGGCGTGTATGTCCCTGAAATCTCTTTTTTCATAACCGGGTATCTTTATCCAGTTCCAATGAAGGCCTCCGTCAATGGAACGGCCAATGGCGCCCCCACTTCCTGAAGCCCAGATGACGGGAGGTAGTGGTCCTTTTTTATCATGCAATATGACTGCCGATAATCCCCGTATGCTGGTAGGGGGGTGGCTGTCCAGGATTTGGAGGGTTTGAGCCCTCGAAAAGTTGCTCACTAAAATAATCAGGCCCAGTGCCAGGCAAAATTGTCTCATACGTCCAATGATAATAAATTTCCCTGCAAAAAATATTTGTTTGCGGGAGTCTCTTTATATCTTCCAGGAAATTACCCCATTCCATGCGCAAAGCCAGCTATTTGCTTTATTTTCTTGCACTTGTAAAGTTAATTCTTCCTTTTTTTCTTCAAAACGGGGTTTACGAACCCCATAGGGATGAGTTTCTGTATCTGGCCGAAGGTAGGCATATGGCTTGGGGGTACATGGAAGTACCTCCTTTACTCAGCATATTTGCCTGGTTAACCCATGTTTTTGGAGGAGGAGTGTTTTGGATAAAATTCTGGCCCTCCCTTTTTGGAGCGCTGACCTTTCTGTTGACGGGCAAAATAATCCTCTCTTTGGGCGGCAGGGGATTTGCGTTACTGCTAGCCTGGCTCCCCTTTATTTTCGGGGTCTATTTACGCATGAATTTCCTGTTTCAACCCAATTTCCTGGAGATATTTTTTTGGACTGGGATGGCATATGGGCTTATTCGTTATCAGCAAACCAGCGCAACCCGGTTTTTATACCAGGCGGGCGTCAGTTTTGGACTGGGGATGATGAGCAAGTACTCCGTTTCTTTTTATGCCATAGGATTAATGTTGGGCCTGGTACTTGCCTGGGACAGGAAGGTACTGACCAACCGTCATTTCTATGTTGCACTGGTCCTTGGTCTGCTGATCTTTTTGCCCAATTTCATCTGGCAATGGCTCAATGGTTTTCCAGTGATATTTCATATGCGGGAATTGGAAAGAACGCAGCTACAGTACGTAAGCCAGAAGGACTTTTTAATCGACCAGCTCATGTATAATATATGTGCGGCTGCGGTATGGATTGCCGGGCTGATCTGGATAGCGTTTTACAAGGAAGGAAAGTCATACAGATTCATAGCCTGGGCTTACGTGATTACTTTAGGACTTTTGGTTTTGGCGCATGCGAAGAGCTATTACTCCATGGGGGCATATCCTGTGCTGTTTGCATTTGGGGCCTATGCTATCGAAAAGGGCACAAGGAAGGGTTATAGCAGGATATGGCGCTTTGTACTGGTTATAAATGCCCTGCTGATAGGATACGCCGCAATACCTATCGATTTGCCCATACTACCTCCCCAGTCACTGGCGAATTATTATGCTCGTACTGGAACAGCCAAAAAGGTAGGGGCTTTGCATTGGGAGGATCTACAAGACCATCCCTTGCCGCAGGATTTTTCGGATATGCAGGGCTGGAAGGAAATGACCGCTAAAACAGCTAAAGTTTATCAATCTTTGGATAGTTCCGAAAGAGCCCACACCATGATCTTTGCCGATAATTACGGGCAAGCGGCTTCCCTAAGCTATTATGGTCCTGGTGCCGGGCTTCCCGAGATATATAGCACCGAGGCCACCTTTTTATATTGGATTCCGGATTCAATCGCCCGATTGGATAAAATAGATGCTTTTATATTGGTCACAGATGATCATCAGGAAATGGAACATCCCTTTATTCATGAGTTTCAGTCGGCACAACTGATGGACAGTGTAACGAATCCATTCGCCCGTGAAGTTGGGAGCTATATCATCCTGTTCAAAGGCCCTTCGGACAATTTCCGAAAGGAATTCCAGCAAAAGGTCCAGCATTATAAGGATGCAAGCACTGCAAAAGGCGCCAATGACCAAAGTCCTATAGGTGCGTTAAAATCCCCTGGACGCCAAAAGCGGATCTGACCGGGGATGGCAGCCCAAAACGACTCGCGCCCCTATTTGACCAATTCCAGCTTATAGGCTGCCTTGATCAGGCCGACGGTATTTCGTGCGTGCAATTTATTGAGTAGGTTTTGACGGTGGGTATCCACCGTCCTTTTACCTACAAATAATTTCTCGGCAATTTCCTCATTGGTAAATTCCTGGGCTATCATCCGGAGCACTTCCAACTCCCTTTTGGTTAGTCCATGCTTCTCCAGGATATGGTTAACAGCCTTCTTCCCTTGTGAATCCAGTAATTTGGTAGAGACTTCATTGGAATAATAGGTATTGCCTTCCAGGATGGTCTTAATAGCGATCAGGAGTTGGGTCGGCTCTATATTTTTCAATACGTAGCCTTTGGCGCCGGCAGCAAGCATCCGTTCTACATAGGGTAATTCATCGTAATTGGAAAGCGCAAGTATCTTTATTTTGGGTTGCGTACGGAGAATGTTTTCTGTCGTTTCTGCCCCACTCATATCGGGCATACGGTAGTCCATCAGAATAACATCGTAGCTTTTCTTGGAAACTCTTTTGATCGCTTCCTCTCCGTTTTCTGCTTCATCGATCACAAACTGAAGTACGTCCTTTTTTGATTGCAACATGACTTTGATTCCGTCCCGGACCATTTGATGATCATCCACGATCAATAAATGGATCAGGTGAATAGGGTTTTCTTTGTCTGAGCTCATAGGAGTCCTAAAGGTATTAATTGGTTAGTGTATGATCGGTATCGCCAGCTGGTATTCTGTCCCGTTTCCGGGTATACTCTTTATTTTCAACTCTCCATTATGAGACTTTATCCGGGACTGTGCGTTTTGCAATCCCCTTCCCGGAAAAACACGTTCCTCGGAATAGTGGAATCCTTTCCCATTATCTTTGAGCACAATACGCACATGGCTTTTGAAGTGATGAAATTTCATCCAGATCCTGGTAGCGCCCCCATGCTGTAATGCGTTGTTAACGAACTCCTGTACTACCCTGAATATGTCAATTTCGATGTATTGTTTAAGAGCGGGGAACTGTGGGCTACTGGCAATATGAAAGCTGATCTTTCCTGCATAAGCTGGTTGGTTGCACAATTCATCTATGGCCTTAAGCAATCCGAATTCCTCCAGGGTTTTCGGCATTAAGTTAAAACAAATATTGCGCATATCCGCAAGTACCTTCACCAAAGCTTCGTTGGATTTAACCAATATCTCCTTATTATTTTGGTCTTCTATGGTATCAGCGGTGGCGCTGATGTAAAATTTGATGGCTGAAATCTGCTGGCCCAGGCTATCGTGGAGGTCCTGAGCCAATCTTTGTCTTTCTTTTTCCTGGGTATCGATGATGGCCCTCAGCAACATGTTTTCCGATTCGATTTGCAGGGTAATGTCTTTAGCCGTTACCAAGATAGCGCTTTTCTTCTTTTGATCATTGGTGAGATAGCACGCATACATATGGACAGGAATCCGTTTTCCGGTATGGGTAAACAACATATTATCCAGCAGGACGGACTCTTTACCGGATTTGAGGGGTAGGTACAGGGACTGCCACAAGCTAGGCTGGGCCTGGTCTTGTAAGTCATCCAGGTGGCTTCCGATAATGGCGTCTTTGACGCACTCCAGTTGGGTGCAGCCGGCCTGGTTGATCTCCTCAATTCTTCCATGGCGGTCACAAACAAACACCATATCGGAAACAGAGTTGAGGATATTAAAGAAGTAGTCCCGACTAATCGTGGTGTCCTTTAATTCCTCACCCAACATGTTGACCCCATTGATAAAGGCGTCTATATCGTCCAGGTTTTCGGAGAGCTCCAACCTCCCGTCAAACCTGCCCAGCGAATAATCGGTAAGGAGTTTGTTGATTTTATATATGCGCTTATCCAATCGTCAGGGGCTTTAGACATAAAGTTAAATGTTTTGCCAACTGCCTGAATATCCGTCTAAATACGTACAAGAAATTACTAGAACAACCTTATAAAAATCAGTCTTTTATACGTTGTCTTACGTCTTTTATTGGACTAAACTGTACGCTCTAAATCCCTTATCTATGAGCAAGAGCGTATCATTCTATGAGACCATAAACCAAATGGTCAATTATGGCCTCCAAAAGGACATTATACACCTATACAATGAGGAAGAAGCTTTTACCGGCAACTACCTTCACCTACGGGGCAAACGAGTGGTCAATTTCGGCAGTTGTTCTTACCTGGGACTCGAATTTGACGAAAGACTTAAGCAAGGGTCTAAAGAAGCCATCGATCGTTACGGAACCCAATTTTCCGAATCCAGGGCCTACGTATCCCTGAAGTTATACAGGGATCTGGAAGAGGCTTTCCTGGAAATATTTGAACAACCCATTGTCATTGTACCCACCACCACCTTAGGCCACCTGTCAAACCTCCCTGTCTTGGTCCAGGACGAGGATGCCATTATCATGGACCACCAGTTACACAATTCCGTACAATCTTCCGTATCACCCTTGAAAGCCCGGGGCGTATATACCGACTTGATTCGCCATAACCGGATGGATCAACTGGAGGACAAAATAAAGTCCCTGCGCTCCAAATTCAAAAAAATCTGGTATATGGCCGATGGGGTGTATTCCATGTTTGGGGACAACTGTCCAGTGGATGACGTTTATGCACTCATGGACAAGTATCCGGAATTACACGCTTATATTGACGATGCCCATGGTATGAGCGTTCATGGGAAGCATGGGAGGGGGTTTGTGCTTAAAAACCGCCCTATGCATCCCAAACTGATCATGGCCACCTCTCTGGCAAAGGCCTTTGCTACTGGCGGTGCAGTCATGGTCTATCCTGATACAGATAGTATGCAAAGGGTACGCAATTGCGGCGCTCCCTTACTGTCCTCAGGTCCCATGCAACCGGCTGTTTTAGGTGCTGCCTTGGCTTGCGCTAAAATACACCTGACGCCTGAAATTTATACATTACAGGAGGAATTACATGATCGCATCCGGTTTACCAACCTCATGCTTAAAAAGTATGGAATTCCGACCCCTTCCCAACCAGAAGGCGGTGTGTTTTTTGTGGCAGTAAGCCTACCCAAGTTAGCCTTTAACATGGTAAGGCGGATGTTGGATGCCGGATTTTACACCAACATTGCGGTATTCCCTGTGGTGCCCATGAAACAATCCGGTTTGCGTTTTACCATTACCCGCCTGCACACCTTCACGCAGATTGAAGCCTTCATTGCGGCCATGGCCGAAGAACTACCCAAAGCCATGAAGGAGGAAAGCATGACCATCGAGGATATCTACAAAGCCTTCCGGATGACCGCACCCGAAGAAGCTGCCATAGATCAGGCGGTTCAAACAGCAATTGGACAAAGCCTGTCTTTGAGGCTGCATCATTATGCTTCCATTACCGAAGTCAATAAAAACCTTTGGGATTCCATGATGGTTAACAGGGGTAGCTTTGACTGGGATGGAATGAAAACGCTGGAAACCGCCTTTACCAATAATGACCTGCCCGAAGATAACTGGGTGTTTGACTATGTGGTGGTAAAGGATATGCAGGGTAAACCGGTGGTTGCTGGTTTTCTAACTACAGCTTTGTGGAAGGACGATATGCTTTCTCCTGCGGCCGTATCCAAACACGTGGAAGGATTACGGAAAACAGACCCTTATTACCTGACCACTAAGGTAACCGCGGTAGGTTCCTTGTTGACAGAAGGAGAACACCTGTTCATTGACAAAACGTCACCACTTTGGAAAGAAGCGTTGTTGTTATTCATAGAACGGGCCTATGCCCTTCAGGAAGCCTACAAGTCTGGAAATGTAGTCATCAGGGATTTCCATTCCATTGACAAGGAAATCGATGACCTCATGGTGGATAATGGTTTTGTACGCATCGGCATGCCGGAAACGAGCATTGTCACGGACCTGAGTTGGGAAGGAAAGGATGGTTATTATGATTCACTTAGCGCCCGTTCCCGCCAGCATTTCAGGGAGGATGTACGCAAACACGAATCCAGGTTCGACGTAAAAGTCGTAAGTACTCATCCAGGTGCACGCATTATGGACTACTGGTATCAACTTTACCTCAATGTCAAATCCCATAGCCTGGAGCTCAATACCTATGATCTTCCCCGCAAGTGGTTTGATGAGATCTTTGATAACCCAAAGTGGGAGGTATTAACCCTTTCTCTGAAAAGAGAACACGGAGGCACAGGTCAGGCCGTCTGTGTTGTATTCAATTACAACGCCGGGAATGTATATGCGCCTATGGTTATTGGACTGGATTATACCCGCAACAACGAATTCAAGATCTACAGGCAGGCGTTGTATCAATTGGTCATGAGGGCCAAGGAACTGCAAAAAGAAAGGGTATGCCTGGGGTTTGCGGCGCCTATAGAAAAAAAGAAGGTTGGAGCGAAACAGATTCAGGCATATGCGTATATTCACAGCAGGGATACATTCAATATGGAGGTGCTTGCAACCTTTAAGGAGAATACAGCCCATTTTTCCCGTCAAAGCAACGATTAACAGCCTACCCCCATTAAAATCATCGCCGTTATAACCTAAACACTATTACCATGGTCCATTATTTGTTTTTGTCGTCTTCAAAAGACGACATCGGGGATACTTATGATTCTAACGAAAGGAGAATATTGCCAATTCAGCCTCCGTACCCGAGTACAGTTACTTCGGGAGTACGGACAATTAGAATTTGAGAGAACCTTCGAACATATAGCCGTACGCATTTTTGCTCTCCACGACTTTTATGTTGAAGTAGTTTACAACCGGTTGAAAGGAGAAGTGGAGAGAGCGGAGCCGGTGAATTTTATCAATATGATGCATCTTTATGAGGATTCTTCAGGGCTTTGAATATGCTGGACTCAAGCCTTGGTAGAAGCATGCTCTCTTACGATGCTCAATAATCTTTCTAAGGTGGCATTATGGTGCTCTCGTAGCCATACTGCTGTCAATTCTGCCTGTCTCTCTGTATGGGGGATGGGCAGAAATTTTACGCTATGGGCATAGAGCTTTTGAAACGTCTCCGGCAATATCGAAATGCCCAGACCCGTTTGCACCAATTTCACGATGGTGTGCCCATGCGTAGACTCGTGAGCGATTAAGGGGTGCACCCCTGCTTCTTCGCAAATACCCAGGATGTGTTCATGGTATAACTCTCCGTCATGTTTAGGCGGAAGGATGAACTTTTCTTCACTAACCTGGGTCAGGCTTTTAAACTTGGCTTTGGTCAGGGGGTGGCCCATCGGTAAGACCAGGTAAAAAGGTTCTTTCCATACCGAAAGGGATTCCAACAAAGGATGGGCCGGTGGATTCCTTAATATACCTATGTCCAGATGTCTGGCTTTGATGGCTTCCAGTT
>CAJCIQ010000125.1 GCA_903970475.1 Beijerinckiaceae bacterium | reverse complement strand
GGGCCAAAAAGTTATTCACAACCCGAAAAATTAATTTTTTTATGTGGAGTCAATTAGTAATTTAGTGCAAGAATTTAATGGGTTAGTAAGTACAAAGGGTCGGTAGTCTTGCCGATCCTTTTTTCATTCCATAAGGTCTCTCCAATGGCAAAAAACAAAACCGTCTTCTTCTGTCAAAATTGTGGATATGAAAGTGCGAAGTGGTTGGGTAAGTGTCCTTCCTGTGGTGAATGGAACACTTTCGCAGAAGAGTTAATTATCAAAGACAACAAACCCAGCATCAAGGATTGGTCAGCGTATAATCCCTCCAAAGGCAGCAATAAAAGCATCTTATTACAAGAAGTGAATGCTGGTTCACAAATCAGGATAGAAACGCCGGATCCAGAGCTGAACAGGGTTTTAGGAGGGGGAATCGTTTCAGGGAGTATTGTATTGGTCGCAGGAGAACCTGGGATTGGCAAGAGCACCCTATTCCTACAGACGGGGCTACAAATGGAATCTGTCAGGACCCTTTACATCAGCGGAGAAGAAAGTGAACAACAAATCAGAATGAGGGCCGATCGGATACAATCTGCTCATGAAGGATTTTACTTGCTCACAGAGACCAATACACAAATCATTTTTGAAGAGATTAAAAAGGTTAGACCTGAACTCATTATCATTGATTCCATTCAGACCTTACATACCCCCTATATAGAATCTTCTCCAGGGTCCGTATCGCAGATCAGGGAATGTACCGCTGAGTTTCAACGTTTTGCAAAGGCAAGTAACGTACCTGTCTTTCTCATAGGGCATATCACCAAAGACGGTAGCATAGCTGGCCCTAAGATCCTGGAACATATGGTTGACACCGTGCTTCAGTTTGAAGGAGACCAACACTATACTTTTCGTATCCTAAGAACGATTAAAAATCGATTTGGATCTACTTCAGAATTGGGCATATATGAAATGACCGCCGCTGGCTTAAGCGTCGTAACCAATCCATCCCGTTTGTTGATTGCCCAGCGGGAAGAATCACTGAGCGGCACCGCCATTGCAGCCACCTTAGAAGGACTACGACCGCTGTTGATAGAAGTTCAGGCACTGGTTACTCAATCTGTTTATGGAACCCCTCAAAGAACGGCCACAGGGTTTGACACTAAGAGGTTACAATTGCTACTCGCGGTTCTGGAAAAAAAAGGGGGCTTCCATTTTGGTGTGAAAGACGTTTTCCTCAACATTGCCGGAGGTCTTAAAATGGATGATCCATCCATAGACCTCGCCGTACTATGTGCTTTATTATCTTCGTACGAAGACCAGCCAATTCCTGAACATACTTGTTTTACGGGTGAAGTAGGGTTGAGCGGAGAAATTCGGGCTGTCTCCAGGATTGAACAACGTATAGCAGAGGCCGCAAAATTGGGTTTTGAACGAATGGTGATCAGCAAGTACAACCTGAAAGGTCTGGACAAGACAGCTTTCCCTATTGATATCCTGGGTGTTGCGAAAGTAGAAGAAGTATACCAGCTATTTATACAATGAGCGCATCACTCCTTGTAAAAGTGACGGAGTCGGTGTAAATTGTATTCAAATTAATAGACTATGATTAAAGCCTTACTGACAGCCCTTCTCGTTTTTAGCATCCCTACAAGCGCGACCCTGAATACCGTTTACAACTTCAAGGTGCAAGATATAGACGGAGGCACCATTGACTTTCACCAATTCAAAGGCAAAAAAATATTGATCGTAAATGTAGCGTCCAAATGCGGGTTCACGCCTCAATACGCAGACCTGGAAAAGCTATATGAAACGTATAAGGACAAATTGGTGATCATTGGCTTCCCGGCCAACAATTTTGCCAGCCAGGAGCCAGGAACCAACTCAGAAATTAAAGCCTTCTGCACGGGAAAGTATAACGTTACCTTCCCCATGGCAGCTAAGGTTTCTGTTAAAGGGAATGACATTGCGCCCATCTACGATTGGCTGACCCATAAAGCCAAAAATGGGGTATTGGATGCGGAAATCACCTGGAATTTCAACAAGTTCCTCCTCAATGAAAAAGGGGAATTGATTACCAAGTTCGATAGTAAAGTTAAACCGATGGATCCCCAGATTACAGACTACTTGAAGTAATCCTGGAGAGCGTATCAGGTAAAAATA
Source organism: Beijerinckiaceae bacterium (assembly GCA_903970475.1). Lineage (GTDB taxonomy): Bacteria > Bacteroidota > Bacteroidia > Chitinophagales > Chitinophagaceae > Dinghuibacter. The sequence continues at coordinate 5,057 of CAJCIQ010000125.1, read as the reverse complement.
TTGGTTACCTTAGGAGCTGCCTTTCTGCGGCTCCTTTTTATTTTCCTCCCCATGACGAAATACCGTTTGCTCATATTGATGTTACCCCTGTCCCTGGTCAATGGTTGTTCCCCCAATCCTTACAAGGCTACAAATCGATCCTATAAAGCGCAGGTCAGGAATTACGCCCATCAGATCAGCCAAACGCCCTTGACAACAGGCACAGACTCGGTTCCTGCTCCGCCTTATTGGGTCGGAACGGTTAATTTCAACCTCAGAAAACCCAATTTCGTTATCATCCATCATACCGCTCAGAATAGTTGCCCTCAGACCTTGCAAACGTTTACACTGACCAAAACACAAGTGAGCGCGCATTATGTGATTTGCAGGGACGGCACCATACATCATATGCTCAACGACTACCTCAGAGCCTGGCAGGCTGGTGTAAGCAAATGGGGGAACATCACCGATATCAATTCAATTTCCATCGGCATCGAGCTGGACAATAATGGTTTTGAACCCTTCCCTGATGCACAGATCACAAGCCTTTTACATTTGCTCACTACCTTGAAAGCGGCTTATCATATTCCATCTGCTAATTTCATTGGGCACGGAGATATTGCACCAGGAAGAAAAGATGACCCCTCGTATCTATTTCCCTGGAAAACCCTTTCAGATCATGGATTTGGTCTTTGGTACGGAGACACTACAGGCATAACCGTTCCCCCTGATTTTAATAGCCTGATGGCCCTGAGGCTGATTGGTTACGATATACATGATAGTGCGGCGGTGACCATGGCTTTCAAAAGGCATTTTGAGGCGGACACCATCAAAAGTTGGGAAGCGCCCGATGAAAAAATCCTGTATATGCTCTATAGGGCTTATCAATAACTTGCTTTATTTTGTTTTCATGTTAGATTTCCAGTCCCTGAAAAACCTTGCGAAAAAATCGCAGCTGGTGCAATCAAAACCGCTGAAGCTGGCTGTTATGGGTAATTATGCTACCCAGTTCCTATCTAAGTCCTTGGAATATTCCGGCAAAGTGAGTGGATTTGAAACGAAAGTCTACACTGCCGAATATGATCAGATTGAACTGGAGATTGTCAATCCCGGCGCTGAACTCTACGCCTTTGAGCCAGACTTTGTGCTCATCAGCATATCCTCGCTGAAGCTGCTCCAAAAATACTATGGAATTCCCGAAGACAGGAAGTCTAGTTATGCTAGAGACTACCTGGACCAGATAAATAACCTTCTTACCACCTTTTCTTCCCGTTCAGGCGCTACCGTTATCCTGCATAACCTGGAAATCATCAATGACCAGGTATTCGGAAACCTGTATTCCAAAGTAAGCACCTCTTTTACTAAACACATATATGATTTGAATGCCGGATTTATCCGGATTGCTGAAGCACAGGACCAGGTTTTCTTATTTGACCTTAATGGCCTGATCCAATATTATGGGTCTTCCCATGTCCGGGACTGGAGTCAATATGTGCATTCAGATATGCATTTCAGCCTGGACTTCCATGCTGTTATTGCTGAGAAGCTCATGGGATTTATAGCCACCTTCCGTGGGATTTTCAAAAAGTGCCTGATCCTTGACCTGGATAATACGTTATGGGGTGGGGTTATTGGTGATGATGGAATGCAAGGCATTGAAATCGGGGCACTGGGAATAGGAAAAGCATTTACCGAATTCCAAAAGTGGATCAAACAGCTCAAGGAAAGAGGTATCCTTTTGGCGGTCTGTTCCAAGAATACCGAATCGGTAGCCAAAGAGCCCTTCGAGAAGCATCCGGAAATGGTCCTTCACTTGGACGATATTGCTGTATTCATGGCCAATTGGGAAAACAAAGCGGATAATGTCAGGGTGATAAAGGAAATCCTCAACATAGGTTATGATTCCATGGTATTTGTAGACGATAACCCTGCTGAAAGGGAAGTCGTGCGTCAAAACTTACCAGAAGTGACCGTCCCTGAATTACCAGAAGATCCTGTTTTATACCTGGATTTCCTCAAAAGCCTTCACCTCTTTGACACAGCCTCCTATTCAGCCACCGATAAGGACAGAACCCAACAATATCAGGTAGAGGCCCAAAGGGCGCAACTTCAGACGACCGTTACAGACATGCCTACTTATCTGAAAAGCCTGGAAATGCAGATCACCATAGAACCTTTTCAGGCCATAGATATACCCAGGATAGCCCAGTTGAATCAACGGTCCAATCAGTTCAACCTGCGCACCATACGGTATACGGAAAGTGAGATGCAGGCCATCAGTGGTTCCGGAGACTACTACCCGGTATCCGTGAAACTAAAAGACAAATTCGGGGATTACGGATTGATTTCGGTACTGATCCTGAAAAAAATAGATACCGACAAACTATTTATAGACACCTGGATTATGAGCTGTAGGGTTCTGAAAAGAGGGGTAGAAGATGCTGTCCTCAATCACCTGGCCGCATTAGCCATCCAAGAAGATTTCCGTTATCTGGTAGGCGAATATTTACCTACGGCAAAAAACAACCTGGTAAAGGATCACTATGCCAACCTGGGCTTTACCTTTGAAGACCCCCATTGGACTTTAGATACAGAAAATTTTTCGCCGCATATACACTATATAAAAAATTAAAAGGCATGGACATTCTGGAGGAACTTACTGGGATATTCAAAGAAGTAATGGAAAACGATGATCTGGTTGTTACACGCGAAACCACCGCTGCTGACGTGGAAGAATGGGATTCCATCTCCCATATTATGCTCATCACGTCTATAGAAAAGCACTTCAAACTGAAATTTTCTTCCCAGGAGATCCTGAAATGGGAAAATGTAGGCCAGATGGTAGATGCTATTCAGGCAAAAAAGGGTTAAATTCCCTGTCCCATGAAAGAACGTTATTACTCCCTGGACATATTCCGCGGGGCGACGGTGGCCTTAATGATCCTGGTGAACAACCAGGCGGGCCGTTTTGTCTACGGTCCACTGGATCATGCTCCCTGGAATGGCTGTACGCCTACGGATCTTGTTTTTCCCTTTTTCCTTTTTGCCGTAGGAAATGCCTTTGCCTTTGTGCTCCCCAGACTGGAACAGGCAGGGACCGAAGCCTTCCTTAAAAAAGTGCTGTTGAGAAGCTTCTTGATCTTTGCTATTGGATATCTGCTGAATTGGGCGCCCTTCTGGGAATGGAAGAACGACCATCTTGTGTTCAGGGCCATGGACCAGGTAAGGGTGATGGGCGTATTGCAACGCATTGCTCTTTGCTATTTATTTGGCGCATTGTTGATTTACTTTTTGAAGCCCAGGGGGGCTTTCGTAGCCGTCATTTGCATCCTGCTCTTATACTGGTGGGCCTGCACGGCTTTTGGAACACCTGGTGACCCTTATAGCCTCCAGGGATATTTTGGTCTCCAGGTAGATAAAGCTATTTTCGGTGAAGCCCGCATGTATCATGGGGAAGGAGTGGCCTTCGATCCAGAAGGGATCATGAGCACCTTCCCGGCCATTGCCAACATGGTATTCGGGTATTTCGTAGGCAATTACATCATTACCAAGGGGAAGACCTATGAAATGCTTTGTAATTTATTTGTGGCGGGCTGCGCATTTGTGCTGATGGGATGGTTTTGGGACCTGTTTTTCCCCATCAATAAAAAAATCTGGACCAGCTCCTATGTCCTTTTTTCTACCGGACTGGCCATGCTTACTTTGTGTGTACTGATCTTTGCCATTGAGTTTAAGGGGAAAAAGGGTGCTTGGAGCCGGTTTTTTGACGTGTTTGGAAAAAACCCTTTGTTCATATTTTTTCTTTCCGGCTTTCTTCCCCGCCTTCAAAGGTTAATCCGGTTTCCGGATGTAGATCCGGTGGACGGAAAGGCCATCCATACGGCACCGCTGGGTTGGTTTTACAACCATATTTGTTATCCCATCCTGAGTCTGGGCGATCACCGCAACGCGGCTGTGGCCTATGCTATCACGCTTCTTGCTTTCTACTGGTTGATTGCGTGGTGGCTCGACCGGCGGAAAATTTACATTAAGGTTTAACTTTTCCCGACTTTCTCCTGACGCACTCTCGGGGATATGAACACGCACGGAAATTGTGATTTGGGTCTCTGGGGGCACGAACACGCTTTGAAATTGTGATTTGCAAAAAACAATTTCAAAGCATGTTCATGTCCCGCTGATAACTCTTGCCTTAACGGGGACGTTTGAGCCACCAGAACCAAAACCTGTTGAAAATTGAGCTACCGGTAGGTTGTATTGTGTAGCTGGGATGTCTGTACGTAGTAGGAAATTGTTTTTTTGCTAAAATCACAATTTCCTACTACGTGCAGACTCCCGAGCCAGGCCACCAAGCATGAAGCCTAATAGGCCCGTACGGTATATGTTGTTGAGAAAGTTGCGACTGCGCCTGGAGCCAGTTCGAGCAGGCCGATACCGTTGTTGAAGTTATCGGGGGCTCCGCTCAGGTTTTCAAGGGCGATGCTGCGACGATGTGGAGGCGTGTAGATTTGAAGAATGGGATAGGATGCTTCCGGGCTGATTTCAATCTGCACACGAGCGGAGGGGTCCCGAAGGATGCAGGCTGGAGAAGTAGTCGGACGGTCCAGCACAAAGGAGTTATCCAGCTCTGTGGCGCCGATTTTCTCCATATGCGTGAACTGCTGATTGGGCAGTTCAACACCGGTTGGAATCAGGTGCTTAAACTCCAGCATCTGATGGGCGTGGAATTGGAGTTCCAGCTCATCAATGGGTTTGCCTAATTGAAAATAGGGATGCCATCCGTCGGCCAGGGGCATGGTTTCCTTTCCTGTATTGAGGATTTCAGTATCCAGACTTATGGAAGATCCTTTCAGGGTATACTTAACCAGACATTCGAATGGAAAAGGATAGCCCGCATCTGACGAAATATAAGCGTAACGGAGTTCGACCATCGCCTGATTCGGTCCAGCTTCTGAGGCACCGACTTCGAAAGTCTCATCAAATACCAACCCATGTATGGCACTCCCGTTCATGGTAAACTTGCCGAGTGTATAATCCTTCCCCTTATAAGTGTAGCGCGCATCCTGGATACGGCACACGAA
>CAJCIQ010000124.1 GCA_903970475.1 Beijerinckiaceae bacterium | reverse complement strand
TTTTCTTCATGATCGCTGACCGGGGATTGCCTTCCAATCAAAATCCGAGCCGAATTGAGTACCTTTGCCGCCTCATAATCAACTCGAACGAAGGCAAATATAAGGTTCACACTACAAAAGTCAATATAATTTGCGGTTATGATGACCAGCGCCAACATAAGGAATACATTTCTCGAATTCTTCAGATCCAAAGGGCATGAGATCGTGCCTTCGGCTCCTATTGTCATTAAGAACGACCCTACCCTGTTATTTACGAATGCAGGGATGAACCAGTTTAAAGATTATTTCCTGGGAAACCGGGTTTCCGATTACAAACGGGTAGCGGATACCCAGAAATGTTTAAGGGTTAGCGGAAAGCATAATGACCTGGAGGAGGTGGGGGTTGATACCTATCACCATACCATGTTTGAAATGTTGGGTAACTGGAGTTTTGGAGACTACTTTAAGGAGGATGCCATTGCATGGGCATGGGAATTACTTACAGAGATCTATCGGATTCCAAAGGACTTATTGTACGTTACCATATTTCAGGGGGACGATTCAGAAGGCCTTCCCAGGGATGAAGAAGCATACGGATTCTGGAAACGGCTTATTGCCGAGGATAGGATCCTGTTGGGTAATAAGAAGGATAACTTCTGGGAAATGGGAGACACAGGCCCCTGTGGTCCCTGCTCCGAAATCCATGTTGATTGCCGTAGTGCAGAAGAAAGGGCAAAAGTCGACGGCAAAAACCTGGTTAATGCTGATCATCCCCAGGTAATTGAAATCTGGAATATCGTATTCATGCAGTTTAACCGCATGAAAGATAAAAGCCTGATATCCCTGCCTGCCCGCCATGTTGACACAGGAATGGGATTCGAAAGGCTGGTCAGGGTATTACAGGGAAAACAAAGCAACTATGATACAGATATCTTTATCCCTACCATAGAAGCCACCCAGAAAATTACAGGTAAGCAATACACCAATGACGATTCCAAGCCCGCAGTGGCCTTTCGTGTAATTGCCGACCATATCAGGGCCATTGGGTTTACCATCGCCGATGGGCAGCTTCCCTCCAATACCGGTGCAGGTTATGTGATCCGTCGTATCCTGCGCAGGGCGGTTCGTTATTACTATTCTTACCTGGATTATAAGCAACCGTTATTGTTTCAGTTGATGGAAGGATTAGCCGATCAATTTGCATTGGTATTCCCTGAATTGAAGGCACAGAGTAGTTTCGTGATAAAGGTCATCAAAGAAGAGGAAGACGCCTTCCTCAGAACCCTGGAAAGAGGGCTGAGGAGAATGGAAGACGTAAGACAAACCAGCAAAGAACAGGTCGACGGAAAAGTTGCCTTTGAACTATATGATACTTTTGGATTCCCCTTAGACCTCACCATGCTGATTGCCGGTGAAAATGGGTTGAAGGTAGATGCCAAAGGGTTTGAGGAGGAGATGAAGCTCCAGAAGCAGCGCAGCCGTGCGGCCGCCGCCCTGGATACGGGGGATTGGGTTGTAATCAGTGAGGACAACGGCTCCCGGTTCATCGGATATGATACCCTGGAAACGGTGACCGGCATAACCAAATACCGTAAGGTCAAAACAAAGAATAAGGAGTCCTATCAGTTAGTCCTGGAGGCCACCCCTTTTTACGCTGAAAGCGGAGGACAGGTAGGTGATACGGGTGTTTTGGCGTTCGGGGAAGAGACCTTGGAAGTAGAAGACACAAAGAAAGAAAATAACCTGATCATTCAATTTGTCCCTAAGCTGCCGGAGAATCTGGAAGGATCTGTGGTAGCTAAGGTTAATACGGATATAAGGAAGGCTACTGCCATACACCATAGCGCCACTCACCTGCTCCATGCAGCATTGAGACAAGTGCTGGGTACCCACGTCGCCCAGAAGGGCTCTCTGGTGAATGCGGAGTATCTGAGGTTTGACTTTTCACACTTTGCGAAAATGACAGACGAGGAAATCGCTAAAGTGGAGGCCATTGTTAACCTGAAAATCAGGGAAGATATTCCAGTGGTGATTAAGGAAATGCCGAAAGAAGAAGCCATTGGCTTGGGCGCCATGGCATTATTTGGAGAAAAATACGGAGACACAGTAAGGGTCGTCATCATAGATCCGGCCTATTCTATAGAGTTGTGTGGAGGCACCCATGTAGCCAGAACAGGAGAACTGGGCATGTTCAAAATAGTATCTGAAGGGGCGGTGGCCGCAGGTGTAAGGCGCATTGAAGCTATGGCTGGGGGTGCAGCGGAAAAATACATTCAGGACCAACTCGAACAATTAAAGGCTATCAGGGAACAACTAAAAAACGCCAAAGACCCCGTCAAGGCTATTGAGTCTCTGCTTCAGGAAAGCGCTGAGGCTAAAAAGAAGCTGGAACGGTTGGAAGCAAAAGAGCTGGCGGCCCTTTCCAAAGAACTTGGAACCAAGGCTACGACAGTTGGAGACATCAGATTTATCGGGGAAGTCATTGAGGTCCACAGTGCCGATGCGTTGAAAAAGGTATGTTTTGACCTCAAACCCATACTGGGAAATAACTTTGTCGTTGTTCTGGCTGCCAATATAGAGGGTAAGGCCTCTGTTGCGCTGATGATTGACGAGGCCCTGGTTCAGTCCAAAGGTTGGGAAGCGCCCAAGATGATAAAGGAGAAGGTAGCTCCGCTAATCTCAGGTGGAGGTGGGGGACAAAAATCCCTGGCTACTGCCGGAGGGCAGGATGCTTCCAAATTGAGTCAGGTGATTGAGGCTGTTAAGAGCACCCTTGCCTAAGAGGGCTTGGCCAGATAGGTTTCTTAAAATAATATGTCCGAAACTCTTCGTACTACGAAAGTTTTCTTACATTTGATAAGAGAACAAATTCATCATGTCAAACCTTTGTAGTATGAAAAGATATTTCATCTATCTGACCGCATCCTTAACCCTTACCGCATTTGCCACCCATGCCCAGCAAAGCCAGGCTCAGGGGCAGAGCCAGGCAAAAGCCCAGATCCAGGAAGACAATGCCCTGGATAGCAAGACGCCGGACGGAAAGACCAGCGTCAAACGGAAAGGGGACGAAGAAATCATCATTAAAAGGAAAAACGAAAAGGATAAGAAGGTCGTCATCGTTATTGAGGACGGGAAAGTAACTATTGATGGAAAACCTATGGATGACTGGAAAGATGGTTCCATATCCATCCGGAGAATGCCCGATTTTCCTGACTTCAATCAGGGTGAGCCCTTTGCTTTTAATTTCGATTTTCCATATGAACAGTCCAAAAGGAAGTATCTGATGCTTCGGGATGTCCACGACCAGAAGAAAGTACGGTTAGGGGTATTTACCAAAGAAAATGAAAAAGGTGCAGAGATCATAAAGGTGATAGACAGCAGTGCTGCTGCCAAAGCTGGGCTTCAAAAGGGAGATATTATTACAAAAGTGGGAGAATCGCTGATTTCCGATCCTAGTGCCTTAAGCAAGGTGATTGGGACTCATCAGCCCAATGATAAACTGAGCCTTAATTATATAAGGGATGGGAAGCAAGCACAAACTCAGGTAACCTTGGATAAGCCTAAAGAAATGGTATGGAATGACCTTGTATTGAGGCCTGACGTTCATTTCAAACTGGATAAGCTACGGGGCTTTGGCTCCAGACCCAGGTTGGGCGCTCATATTCAGGATACAGAAGATACATCCGGGGTAAAAGTACTCCAGATAGATCCGGAATCTCCGGCTGCCGCTGCCGGGTTGCAAAAGGATGATGTCATTACCAGCATAGACGGGAAAAAGATATCCAGTATTGATGACGCCGTTGATGTGTTGGGTGATGAGGAAGATAAATTCACCTATCCCATTACGGTTAACCGGGGTGGTCAGTCCGTCACCCTTCAGGTGAAGATCCCCCACGAATTGAAATCCGCTAATCTTTAGGGGAAATAGCCGTTGGGGAATGGCTGGACAAGTCACAACATAGACGGAGGCGAGGCGCAGCCTACCATGCGGCCAAATGGCTCAGATAGCCGCAAGCGGGATCTGAGCCATTTGGCTTAGTTTTGCGAACATGCAAGGCGAAACCAATATGCAATATGAAACCGTCATAGGACTGGAAGTGCATATTCAATTACTGACGGAAAGCAAATTGTTCAGCGGAGACAGTGCGGCGTTTGGGGGAGAGCCCAACACGCATGTAAGCCCCATCACCCTGGGGCATCCAGGGACTTTGCCCCGTATGAACCGTAAGGCCATCGAGTACGCGGTAAAATTGGGGCTGGTGTTGGAATGTGATATTGCCCGGCGGAATTATTTTGCCCGTAAGCATTATTTTTATCCTGATCTACCCAAAGGTTATCAGGTAACACAGCATACTACGCCTATTTGTAATAAAGGCAGGGTCTGGATCAAAACCTCAGAGGGAGAGCGGTCTGTTCAATTGAACCGTATCCATATGGAAGAAGATGCCGGCAAAAGCATGCATGACCAGGATGCCTATAATAGCCTGGTAGATTATAACCGGGCCGGTGTTCCACTGTTGGAGCTGGTGACAGAACCCGACCTGCATAGTGCAGAAGAGGCAGCAGCTTTTTTGACGGAGCTTAGGAAAACCGTCCGCCACCTGGAAATCTGTGATGGGAACATGGAAGAAGGAAGCATGCGTTGTGATGCTAATATTTCCCTTAGGCCCAAAGGAGAAACGCAGTTGGGTACGAAGGTGGAAGTAAAAAACATGAACTCCATCCGGAACGTGCGCAAAGCCATTGACTTTGAGGTGGCCAGGCTCACGGCCTTGTTGAATGCTGGTGAGACCATTATCCAGGAGACCAGAAGCTTTGATGCTGATAAAGACAGCACCTTTTCAATCCGTAAAAAGGAACATGCTGAAGACTATCGATATTTTGCGGAGCCCGACCTGACTCCTTTTAAAATAACGGAAGCTTACATACAGCAGGTGAGGGAATCCGTTCCCCTCATGCCTGATCAACTTTTTGAGCACTATACCAAAGAGTTGGGGCTCTCTGAGTACGACGCGCAGGTCATCAGTAATGATAAGGAATTGGTGCGCTATTATGAAGCATTGACCAGGGAAACCAAATCCTATAAAGCAGGTGCAAACTGGCTATTGGGTCCCGTGAAATCCTATTGCAATGATCGTCAGATTCCTTTGGATGAATATCCTTTGGCTCCCATGCAACTGGCAGGTGTAATCGAACTCATTGAAGAAGGGAAAATTAATTTTTCTATAGCCTCCTCCAAGGTTGTTCCGTATATGATGGACAATGGAGGCATCAGCGCTGCTGAGGCTGCCGCCAAACTAAACGTGGTCCAGGATTCGGATGAAGGATCTATACTTCCTTTGATTGAAGAGGTGCTTCAAAGCATGCCGGATAAGGTGGCCGAATACCGAAAAGGTAAAAAAGGATTGGTAGGTTTGTTTGTAGGTGAAATCATCAAACGTTCCAAAGGCAAAGCCGATCCAAAGGTGGTCAATCAGTTATTAGCAGAAAAACTAAAATAAAATAAGTCGGGATGAAGAAATTCCTCATTGCGGTTAGCATAGTGTTGGTGGCCGTGGGTTGCAAGTCAAAGACGGGAACGTTTACCGTTAAGGGTCATATTGGCAATATGCCTGTTAAGGAAGCTTATCTGACTTCCATTTCCTTTGATGGGATAAAACCCATTCTGGTGATGGACTCAGCTAAGGTTAAAGACGGCAATTTTGAATTAAAAGGGCCAGCCGGTCAGCAGGAATTATTCAGGGTAATGCTGGGTGATCCAATGCAAGGACCTTGGATGGGGATCATTAACGATGTAAGCGACATTGATGTGACGATGGATATGTCCCTTCCGGGCGCCTATAAGGTTAAAGGTTCGCCGGCGTCACAGCGCTTTCAAACGGTGTTTGACTCCCTTCAGGCTATCTTAAATTCCATACGTATACTCCGGGATTCCAGCGCTCACAGTACGGACGATCCAATCATTGCGGCCCAGATCGGCCAAAACGTCCATCAATTTTATGCTTACCTGACCCAAACTATTAAGGAAGACCCGAATCCGGTCATTACTTCTTTTGCCCTTAACTTTTACGGTGCAGGAGCTGATTTGACAACAGCCGAAAGCTGGGGTATTAATACGCCTGATTTTGATGTTAATGCACTTAGTATCCTTTCTCAAAGTGCGCTCAAGCGATTCCCCGCTGATTCTGTTGTTGCCGATGCGGTGACTGCACTCAATGGCATCATCAATAAACCCAGAATAGGCGGTCAGGCACCAGAATTATCCCTCCCCGATACTTCAGGAAAAGTATTTAGCCTCAAAAGTTTAAGAGGTAAATATGTGCTGGTGGACTTTTGGGCAAGCTGGTGCGGACCCTGTAGGGGTGAGAACCCCAATGTGGTAAAAGCTTATCAGGCATTTAAAAACAAGAATTTCGCCATCGTAGGCGTGTCCCTGGATAAGGAAAAGAATGCCTGGCTGCAAGCCATACACGATGACCACCTGGACTGGACCCAAGTGAGCGATTTATCTTTTTGGCAAAGTAAAGCGGTGGACATTTTTCAGTTTAATTCCATCCCTTACAATGTCTTGATCGATCCCAATGGTAAGATTATCGCCACCTCTTTAAGGGGAGATTCTCTGGAAGCAACCCTCAACAAGGTGCTGCAATAGGGCCAGACGCCCATAGGAAACAGTTTACATCAGAAATATTAAACGGCAAAGCCGCTCCTGGAGCGGCTTTCGTTGTTAATACACAGGTTAGAACCCGGGGAGTTAATGCCCGCAAGTCTGTTGCTACGCCAGGCTGAACATTAAAACATACCTGACATAAATGCCTTTTCAGGAAATGATTGCAGTCTTTACAAAAAGGATATTGGTATTTTCATTTTGGTATTCCCTCAGCAGGGAGACTATTACCAAAATTGTTATTCGCTTGTTAAAAGCTAGGATGGCGTAAAGGTAATTAGAAAAGGTGTAGTACCAAATTAAAAAATGTAAAGAATATTAGATAAGTCGTATTAATAGGATGGCTCGGGTAGTGTTTCCATGATATTTACGTAGCTGACGTACCGATCTTCAGTTATAAGACCTTCAATTACAGCCTGTTTCACTGCGCATCCTGGTTCTTCCAGGTGGCGGCAGTTGTTAAACTGGCAATTTCCCAAAATAGCCCTCATCTCCGGGAAATAATGAGAAAGATCCCAAGGCGTTACGTCCATCAATCCGAATTCCCTAACACCTGGCGTATCAATAATTTGGCCCCCATTGGGAAGGTCAAACATTTCCGCAAAAGTGGTGGTATGCATGCCTTTCCCACTCCAGTCACTTACCTCATTGGTCCTGAGGTTCATATCGGGGAATAAAGCGTTGATAAAGGAGGATTTTCCTACACCAGAATGTCCGGAAAGCATGGTCACTTTATGTTGAAGACATTCCAGTACCTCCTGCATTCCCTGACCGGTTTTGGTGCTGGTCAACAGGACCGTATACCCAATTTCGGAATACATCTCCTTCCAACGACCAAAGAGGTCCATTTCTTTGGATTTATAAAGGTCTGCCTTATTGAAAACCAATATAGCAGGGACGGCATACATTTCTGATGCCACCAGGAATCTGTCTAAAAAGCCCTGGGAGGTACGGGGTTCCCTCAGCGTTGCGATCAATAGGACCTGATCCAGGTTTGCAGAAATGATGTGATGGTATCGCTTATTATGGGGAGACTGGCGTATGATGTAATTCCGCCTATCATGAATGGTCGTAATGATGGCAGAATTTTCTCCTTCGTTTTCAATGTCAAGGGTGACTTTATCTCCAACAGCAATGGGATTGGTGGAAGAAATATTGTCTATCTTAAACTTCCCTTTGGCCCGGGCATTCCACAACTTTCCTTCCTTTGTCTTTGCAAGATACCAGCTCCCCGTAGATTTGTAAATGGTTGCCTCCATTGGTTGCCTCCCTTATGGAAATTTACGAAGAAACGTGTATCTCAACAGGGCTTCTAATACCAGTAGCCCTAAAGCGGCCAGGGCAAACGGGAGGAATTGTTCGCTAAAACGTTCGTAGGTGGTGATTTCTACTTTTGATTTTTCCAGCTGATCTATGTTTTTATAGATCTGGTCCAGGCTTGCGTTATCTGTGGCCCGGAAGTACTGTCCTCCGGTGGCGCTGGCTATATCCTTGAGGAGTTTTTCATCGATAGCCACTTTCTCCTGTGAATGCTGTCCGTTTCCTATGGGGATACTGGCGTATCCATTGGTACCTATACCGATGGTATATACCTTCACATTCATGGCTTTGGCGATCTCTTTGGCCGTTTGGGGATCGATTAGTCCCATATTGTTCACCCCATCTGTCATCAGGATGATGATCTTAGATTTGGAGCTGCTGCTTTTGAGCCTTTCTACTCCGGTTGCCAGCCCTGAACCAATGGCTGTCCCATCCATGAGCAGACCTGGACGCACCGCATTGATCTGGGTGATAACCGCGGCATGGTCTGTTGTAATAGGACAGAGGGTATAGCTTTCACCGGAGAAGATCACCACACCTATCCTGTCGGTAGGACGGTGATTGACAAATTCGATGGCCTCTTGTTTGGCTGCTTCCATCCTGTTGGGAGAAAAATCTTCTGATAACATGGAGCCGCTGACGTCAATGCATAGGACAATATCCAATCCTTCCCCGGTTACCTGTTCTTCCCGGTTCCTTATCTGGGGACGGGCTAAAGCAAATAAAAGGGCGGCTATAGCCAGTAACCTCAACACAAACAAGGCATGCACTAAAGTCGTTTTAAAATTAGATATGCCTTTAAAAGGATGGATAGTGGATACCGTTAACGTAGCCTGTTTTTGGGGATCCTTCCTGGTGTACCAATACACCATGAACGGTAGAAGGATAAACAAGGGAAATACCCAGGTATAGGCAAAGGTTATATGTTGGAACCATTGAAGGATCACGATGCTTTCGGGGTTTGGTGTAAATAATCTATGGCTTTCCTTACCCTGTCTTTAGATTGGGTGTGCCAGTTGCTGTCCGGGAAGAATTTAGCAAACTTTACCGCATCCCCCAATCTTAATGCTTCAGCAAGGGCAGAAAATGCATCAGCATCCTTAATAACCTCCGTCAAGTGCATGAGCAACTCGGAGGTGGTAAGTTGACCTGTTTTCAATTGATATTCCCTGGAAAGGTAGCGTTTCAGCACGTTTTCCAGTGAGGTATAATAGGGCTTGATATCTGCGGTGGCCATGGGTATGGGCAGGTCTTCCAAAGCCTTGATCGCTTCTTCATAAGGAGGGGAGGCGGCTGCTTTGGCGGCTAATTTTTTGGTCTTAAGCATCTTGACGAGCAGAATGATCAGCCCTACCAGGACTACAGATGCAACAATCAGCAACCACCAGGGAACATGGAGGTTTACTGAAATAATGTCTTTAATGTCTTTGATCTGGTCTCCTTCTTTCATGGGAATATAACCAACATCTACCCCCAAACTATCGGTCACAATATTGGTTCCTGGCAGGTCCAGAGAAGGGATTACCCAGTGTCCGCTATCAAAACTGGTTAAGGTAACCACTTGTTGCAATTGCCAGTTATTTCCTTGGATGACCGTATCCAACTTGCTCCTGGTTAATACCTCAAAATGAGCAATGGAATCTGGAAATAAGGGAAAAGTCGGATTGGGAGCCGTAGACCTGATGGTCAGGGTTAGCCTTAGGGGCTCCCCGATCAGGATGGCTTGTTTATCTGAATTGATGTCCGCAGAAACCCCGGCGTTTTGGGCCCGGGTACAAATAGAAGCCAGGCAAAAAGAAAATGCCATTCCTATGAGCAACAATTTTTTTCGCATGTGATTGATCATCGATTCCTGTTGATGAAGAACTTCTGCAACACCTTTACATAATCTTCTCCTGTTTCCAGGTGTAACAAGTCTGCGCCTGCTTTGACGAAGGTTTGTTTACATTGCTCGTTGTTGCGATAAAATTGATCTTGATACTCCTTCCTGACGAAGGCATCTGAGGTATCTACATAGGTGGTCTTACCTGTTTCTGAATCCTCCACTTCCAGCAACCCAACATCGGGAAGCATGCGATCCATGCGATCGTAGGCTTTGATGCCGATGAGATCGTGTTTACGGGAGGCGACTTTTAATGCGTCTTCATAATCAACATCCAGGAAGTCACTCAGGACAAAGGCGATACTTCTTTGTTTCATGCTGTTATTCAGATGACGCAGTGCTTCGGCAATCTTCGTGCCTTTCCTATGTGGCTGTGTTGTTAATAATTGCCGGACTATATAAAGGGCATGATCCTTACCCTTACGGGGAGGGATATATTGTTCAATTTTATCGGAAAAGAAAATGACCCCTACCTTATCGTTATTGTTGATGGCAGCAAAAGTGATGACAGCAGAGACTTCCGTAATGAGATCCTTTTTCCTTTGATAAGTCGTACCAAACAGAGCGCTGGAACTTACATCTATCAATAGCAATACGGTGAGTTCACGTTCTTCCTCAAATACTTTGCTAAAAGGATGTCCAAACCGGGCAGACACATTCCAGTCAATGAAACGGACGTCATCCCCGGGTTGATACTCCCGAACCTCTTTGAAGCTCATCCCCCTTCCCTTAAAGGCAGAATGATACTCTCCCTTAAAAAGGTGGTTGGTCAGTTTCCTGCTTTTTATTTCCAGTTCCCTGACCTTTCTGATGATATCAGCGGTAGTCATCATGGTACGTTCACGGCCTTCAATACATCGTCAATAATGCTTACTACATCCAATCCCTCTGCTTCTGCTTCATAAGTCAGTCCTATGCGGTGTCTTAGTACGTCATGGGCGATAGTCCTGATGTCTTCCGGTATAACATAAGCCCGCTTATTGAGGAAAGCTACTGCTTTAGAAGCAAGTGCCAGGTTGATGGACGCCCTGGGAGAACCACCATAGGCGATCAGGGGTTTGAGTTTTTCCAGTTTGTATTTTTCGGGAAACCGGGTGGCAAATACGATATCCAGGATATAGTTTTCAATTTTTTCGTCCATATATACCTGCCTGACCAGGTCCCTGGCTTGTAATACCTCATTTATAGATACTACAGGTTGGATCTTTACATCTCCAAAGCCTTGTACATTCTGGCGAATGATCTTTTGTTCTTCTTCTTTTTTGGGATATCCGACCACTACTTTGAGCATGAAGCGGTCTACCTGAGCCTCGGGCAATGGATAGGTTCCTTCTTGTTCAATGGGGTTCTGGGTAGCCAAAACCAGAAACGGCTCATCCAACTTGTAGCTGGTTTCTCCAATGGTAATCTGTCTTTCCTGCATGGCTTCCAACAAAGCACTCTGCACTTTTGCAGGCGCCCTGTTGATTTCATCTGCCAGGATAAAGTTCGCAAAGATGGGGCCTTTACGGACCACGAATTCATTGCGTTGCTGGTTATAGATCATGGTACCTACCACGTCGGCAGGTAAAAGATCCGGAGTGAACTGGATACGGCTGAACTGGGCGTTAACGGCCAGGGACAGGGATTTGATAGATAGGGTCTTTGCAAGGCCCGGTACACCTTCCAGGAGCACATGACCATTGCTTAGTAAGCCTATCAACAGGCGATCAATCATGTACGTCTGTCCCACAATCACTTTATTAACCTCTGCCCTTAGCCGGTCAATAAAGGCACCTGCCGATTGGATCTTCTCGTTCACAAGCCGAATATCTTCAGCGGTTTGTAGCATGGATGTCAGTTTAAGACCCCAATATTAATAAATATGAACCTACTTTCAGTAGGTTTGCATACATGACAAGTGAAAAAGATGGATTGGCCGAGCGTTGGCTTCAATTGGAGATAACCCTGACCGAAAGGTTTGGTAAGAAGCCGGATCTCAACGCAATATTGTTTTTGATTGGGATTCAGGAATTCGGAGAATTGAAGGCTAAATTTTCTAAAGAAGAAAAACAGGACCTGATGCACGTGGCTGTTTGCCACCTGCTCAGTTCATCGGGTTATTATGAGCTGGAAAAAATAGATGAAGAGGGTTGGCCTCATTACAGGCAATTAAAAAGCCTGCCCATGGTCTCCCTTAGAGACCAAGAAGACTTTATTAAAGACCATGTCCTGCTGTATTTTGATTCTCTTTAAGGAAGAAAATATTATTTTTTGGAGTGCTGCAAAAGGGTCATCTTAGCGTCTCGAAAAAATACCATCTGACATGCAATTCCCCGATAATCTTCGTTATACCAAAGAACACGAATGGGTTCTACTGGAAGGCCAGACTGCTACCATAGGAATTACCGATTTTGCCCAAAGCGAACTCGGGGATATCGTTTATGTGGAAATCGAAACCGTAGGTAAACCACTGAGTGCGGAAGCTGTTTTTGGTACGGTAGAGGCAGTAAAAACAGTAAGTGACCTGTTTTTACCATTAGCAGGAACGGTTACTGTAGTGAATCCAGCCCTGGAAAACGAGCCTGAATTGGTCAATTCTGATCCATATGGCGAAGGTTGGATGGTTAAAATGACCGTAGACAATCCGGCCGATTTCGAGGGGCTTATGACCGCTGAGGCATATAAAGCACTGGTTGGATAGTGTCCATTTACCTTACTATGATATATAACATTCTGAAGAAGTGGGGATACTACCTGGCCTTGCTGTGGATGATTGTGATCATTGTCCTGCTGGTTATGCCCGCAAAGGATATTCCCTCTTCTTCTATACTAGAAAGGATTCATTTCGACAAGTTTGTGCATTTCACCTTGTTTGGTACCTTGGTTGCCCTTTGGACCATTCCTTACGCGGATAGGCATACACCAAGTCAAAATACCCGTTTTTTCCTCCTGGTGTGTTTAGGGGCCTGCCTATTCGGGGCGGCCATGGAACTGGTACAATTGAAATTCACCAAAGACAGGGATTATGAAAACGGAGACATTGTTGCCGATAGTATAGGCGCTATCGTCTTTATGATCTTCTCTATGGTTTGGGTAAAGGTAGAACGCCGGAAAAAGCTGAATGGGAAACCCAGTTAATCAGTTAGACAAGCCTTCAGAGGGGCCAAAAGAAAAGCCCCTGTGGAAACAGGGGCCGCTTCACCAAAACTAACTGCTTATGAGAAAATTGACTGCTTGCTTAATTATATATATGTGATAGATTCAAATCTGAGACCAAAGTTTAAAAAACTTATGTTAAGAAAAAACTAATCTATCACTTGTTGCATTTTATCCTTTTAAGTCCACAATAACCGGTTTTTTACTCCCTCAAATGCTTTGCTAATTCCTTTTAGCAAATATACACCGTTTCTGATCTGTCGAGTGTCAAAATTTTGTTATACCTGTCGGTATCCTATCGATTTAGCCTTACCTTAAGATACGCAAAAGTCCTCAAGAAAAGAAGACCATTTGTCACATTTTCTGAGGACTTTGGGGATGAACCGCCACGAGAGGGGAAATTCTAATTAATCAAATTGATTGTCAGTAATTTATGAATTTGCCATTTTTTCAGAATTTTCGGCAAATTGCAGGGCATCAATGAATTCCTGGATTTCACCATTGACGACATCATCCAGATTGTATACGGTCAGGTTAATCCGGTGGTCGGTTACCCTACCCTGGGGCCAATTATAAGTGCGGATTTTGGCACTTCTGTCCCCGGTACTCACCAGACTTTTGCGATGACGGGCGATTTCTTCTTCCTGCTTGCGTACCTGTTCTTCGTACAATTTGGTACGCATCATATTCATGGCCTTTTCCCGGTTACCCAATTGGGTCCTTTCCGTCTGGCACATAACTACTGTCCCCGTAGGAATATGGGTTAAAATAACCTTTGTTTCTACCTTATTGACGTTTTGTCCTCCTGCACCACCGCTTCGGGCCGTTTCCATCTTCACGTCGCTATCTTTGAGCTCAAAATCAATCTCTTCTGCTTCGGGCATGACGGCTACCGTAGCAGCGGAGGTATGCACCCTGCCACTGGCTTCTGTAGAAGGTACCCTTTGGACGCGATGGACCCCGCTTTCGAATTTTAGGGTGCCATATACGTCATCCCCTGTCACTTCCACGTTTACTTCCTTATATCCCCCGACGGTTCCCTCCGTTTCACTGAGGATACTTGTCTGGTAACCCCTTTTCTCGCAGTAACGCAGATACATACGCAGGAGGTCCCCTGCAAACAGAGAGGCTTCATCTCCACCAGTACCTGCCCTGATTTCCAGAATGGCATTCTTTTCGTCCTGGGGGTCTTTGGGAATCAGCATTTGCCGGACCTGGGCTTCCAGCTTCTCCTTTTTTTCCTCCAGGGCTTCCGTTTCCTCCTTTGCCAGGTCCCTTAATTCTTCATCATCCCCATACAGAGCTTCCCGATTGAACTCTATATCACTCAATACCCTCCGGTATTCATCGTAAGCTTTTACGATTTTTTCCAGGCTCCTGTACTCTTTACTCAATTTGCTGAATCGGGCATTGTTGCCTACGACCTCGGGATTGGTCAGGGCTACACCTATATCGTCGAAT
This sequence comes from Beijerinckiaceae bacterium, assembly GCA_903970475.1. Taxonomy (GTDB): domain Bacteria; phylum Bacteroidota; class Bacteroidia; order Chitinophagales; family Chitinophagaceae; genus Dinghuibacter. The sequence continues at coordinate 5,395 of CAJCIQ010000124.1, read as the reverse complement.
TTGGCCTTGATGGCTTCCAGTTTATCTAACATACCTTTATGCCCGCAAAATTACAGAATTGGTATGGCATACAGGAAAATTCAGGGTGATCAACTTTTCGACGGCGTAAAAATGTTTGATCAGGAAGACCCCAGAATACTTATATACCAGGATTCAGGCGAAATTGAAGCCATTCTACCGCCCCAGGAGGCGGGTGAAGGCGTTCAAAAGGTAGAAGGGCTACTATGTCCAGGTTTTATCAATACCCATTGTCATTTAGAATTATCGCATATGGCAGGGGTCATTCCTGAAGGGACTGGAATGGTAGAGTTCTTGATTCAGGTAATGACCAGAAGGGATGAAGGGGCTTCCGATCATTTGTTGGCAGCCAGGCTCGCGGATCAACAAATGAGTGAGGGGGGTATTGTGGCCGTTGGGGATATTTCTAACCTGATTAGTTCTCTCCCCATAAAAGCAGGGAGCCTGTTGCATTATCACACGTTTGTGGAAGTGGCTGGTTTTGTTCCGTCGGGGGCCGAAGCCAGGCTCGGGCAAGCCAGACAGGTATACAAAGGTATGAGCATGGTATTGGGGGCCGGTCAGGTGAACCTGGTTCCTCATGCGCCCTATTCAGTATCCAAACCCCTTTTTGACGCCCTGGATGTACCTGGGTTAACCAGTATCCACAACCAGGAAAGCCAGGCAGAAAATGTTTTTTATCAAACCAAGGAAGGGGATTTCCTGAAATTATATAATACCCTGGGTTTGAACCTTGATTTTTACACACCTTACGGAAAAAGTAGCCTTCAGACCTGGCTCCCCTGGATGAAACAGCCCCATAAATTGCTCCTGGTCCATAACGTAGCCAGTGCTGCCGAAGACATCGATTTTGCCCTGGGATTGGCTCAGGAGCGCGCTCAACAATTATTCTGGTGTCTTTGCCCCGGCGCCAACCAGTATATACAGCAGACCATGCCCCCCCTGGCTCTTTTCAGGGAGAAAGGTTGCCAGATAACCCTGGGTACGGACAGTCTTGCGTCCAATCATCAGTTAAGTATCCTTTCTGAAATGCAATTGCTCCAGGAACATTTCCCAGAGGTTCCTTTGGCTGAAATGCTGGGCTGGGCTACCCGAAACGGCGCATCGGCCTTGAACCTGGAGCATACCTATGGTCGCTTTGCCAAGGGCTTTCAACCGGGGATATTATTGGTGAGTGGGTTGGAGGGAGAAAAAATTCGCGGGAATACCCAGGTGAAAAGATTGGTCTAGCAGTCGTTGGTCTGAGCCAGGTTTGGCCAGTCGTGGTGGCCGAAGCCTGGTCGTGCCGGCCGTTGGTCCGGTTCAGTTGAGTATGTCCTGCAACACCTGGAGCGACTTTAGCTGACCGAAATCCGGTACGTGCATCACATAAAAAGATTGGTAAGCCAGCAGCAGGCCCCTTCTCAGCTCCCTATTCAGTCGGATGGCGCCCAGGGCTTCGGCGGTTTGTGCCTCCAGCAGCAAGTAAGTTACCTCACCCAGGTATCCTTCCAGGTAATACCCATGCACGGGTTTTTCAGCGGTATATACGCCTTCGTGCAGGTCCAGAACGGGTGTCGCATGCGTATAAGCGCCTCCAATGCGGAACCCCAGGAATGAAGCCAATTCTAAGGTAAAATGTAATGCCAGGTTGGCGGCCACCTGGTCATCGGCTTCATCCAGGAAGTGGAGGGACGATTCTATGAAATAGAAAAACTCAGGATTGGATTCCGGCTGCTTAATGCATTTCTGCAATAGCTCTACCATAAACATCACCAAAGTCGTTTTGATTACCCCACTGTATATTTTCCTGTAGAGGTAAGCCCATTTATATTCTTTGATGCGTTGAAGATTCTTGGTGTCCTGATGGTATACCACCATATCCAGGATGGCCCCTGGTTGAAACATCCCGGCCTTTGTACCTCCTTTCGTTTCCGTACGCACCCCATTGACTATATATGATTGGATACCGAACAATTCTGTGTACATCAGTACGATCAGGGATGTCTCCCCATATTTCACGCCCCTTAATACGATCCCTTTGGTGTGGTGTAACATTGATCAGTGTATAAATACGATTTTGGCAGCACTTTTTTCCTGGTTATTCTGGTCTGCTATGAGCACTATGTAAACGCCTGAGGCAATTCTATGTCCAGTGTAGTCCTGTCCGTTCCAGATAGCTTGGCCGCCCAGGGCTTTGGTTTCGTAGACCAATCGGCCGCTGAGCTCTGTGATCTTTACGATGGCTCCGTCAGGAACGCCCTTGATGGCAATGGTTCCAGCGTAACCCGGAGGCACAGGGTTGGGGAAGACCAGGACAGCAGGCGGATTTTCCGAAGCCTCGGTGGCTGTACCCCTGTAAGCACAAAGACCAGTAGGGGTGCTGAAGAAAACATCTCCTGTAACGCCGTTGATGCCGATGAGGTTGACGGTATCATTGAACAAGGGGCTATTTTCAGCAGTAAAATTCGAAAGGACTTTTTCACCGTCTTCACTGATCAGCCAGGCTCCTGTAGAAGTGCCAACCCATTTTCGGTCCGCTCCATCCACCGCAATGCTGTACACGGGTTGACCCTGGAATAGGTATCCCGCAAACGCATCGTCCTGTACGACGGGCAAGGTAGCATCGCAACCCGTTGTGAAAATACTGGCTCCGCATTCAATAACGGCTATTCCACTGTTGGTCCCTATCCAAACCAGGCCTTGTTTATCCATGACCATGCAGTTTACGTTCGGGTCCGGAAGGTTTCCCGTTCCAACCCCGGTCTGGTAGGACTTCCATTGGTTGGTGGAGGGGTTAAAGCACAAGGCTCCATAACCGGGTGCTGCTGCTATCCATAGGTAATGGTAATCATCGATGAGTATTTTACCCAATTGATTGTTAGGAATCACTACCGGCAGATTGAACTTTTGAATAGCTCCACCCGCTTGTTTTTCAATCAGGGGCTGTAGTGCCCCACTGTTCACTATCCATAAGTTTCCCGTAGAATCATAGGTGAGGCCTGTCACGGGATAATACCCGCTGCCTGAAGCCGCAGGAGAAATGAACGAGTTGGAGGCATAAGTCTGGATGTTGCCGGAAGGACTTAACTGAATTAAGCCTCCGGTGAACGAACCCGCATATACGGTGTCTGTTTTCGTTTGAACGGCCAAGGTGACTACATCCTGTATGCCCTGTAATGAAGGTTGGGTAATGGAGTTGTATGCTGTCCATTGCCCGGAAGCATATCGGTAAAACCCGCTGGTATCGGCTGTATAGGTTCCTCCAGCTTCTAACCCCCCACCGGCTATCCATAGTTGATTGCCCACACTCAGCATTTGCCCATTTAGGGGACCATCCGGAGAATTAGGGACCATGGATATATAAGTACTACCATTATACTCCATCAAACCCCTTTGTCCGTCCGCAATCCAGGTATCCCCCATGCTTTCCCATATACCTCTGGGATCGAGTAAGGTTCCGGATTGTTGGAGAACTTTACTGACATTGCCTAAGGTATCCAACCACTTCACCATACCCATCGCAGAGACCGGATTTTGTTCGCACAAAACCAACTCGCCCGCAGAAAGTTGAATCGAATGAACCTGCAATCCATCAGAGTATAAAGATTGGAAAGCCCCTCCAGTGCTCTTGAAAACGGAATCGTTTCTCAACACGTATACATTCCCGTTTCCTGCGACGACCTGGGAGCATGGTAGGGTGTCTATGGCACATCCTTCAACGGGCAACATCCAACTCCGGTAATCTGCCAGGTTAGGCCCATTTATCTGCGCTTTCATCAATCCTTGGGCTGTAGCTGCATAGATGTATAAGGAGTCAGAACAGACAGCATAAACCGGAACCTGAGCTCCTCCCTGACCTATCACATAGGTGTCCCCAATATTGAATTGAGTCAGGCTGGCGACGACAATACCCAGTCCCGTAGATAGGTAAGCGTTTTGTCCCAGGATATAAATGCTGTGTATGGTCTTGTCTCCTGGAATGGTAGAAAGTTCTAAGTCAGGAATTTCAGTTACCGTGTTCGTGGACAGCACGTCTATATCGCTATTCAAATATCCGATGACCAGGTTCCCGTTGGAAGGCTCTGCCTGGATGGCACTGATACCAGATCCGTGCAGCCCTGAAATGGTGGTGTATCTGGTGATGACATTGTCTGAACCTGAGACACTGAATACGGCGTTTGGCGTTGCCACGAAGAAAACAGAATCGGCTCCGCTAATGGAAAGCGAATGGTGGTAGGAAAGGTGTTCGCTCCACTGACCTATAGGTGTTAGTTGAGCAGAGCATAAGCCCGGCAAAAACAGGGAGAGGAACAGGAGCGAGCGCATAGCCTCAAAAATAGGCCAATCGCCTCATCGGGTTTGAAATTTTTGGCTTAGTTTGCGCTCATCATGTGGACCTACCTGGCTAAATGGGCGCTGAACAACAGGCTGCCCTTGTTGATACTGATCGCTGCGATCACGGGTTTTTTGGGATATCACGCTGCCAAGCTTCAATTGAGCTATGAGTTTTCCAAGTCTATCCCTACTGACCATCCGAAGTATATTGAGTATCAGGAATTCAGAAAACACTTTGGGGATGACGGAGAAATGTTGGTGGTCGGTATTCAAACCGATAGCTTCTATCAACTGCCTGTTTTTAAGGAATACATACGCCTGCAAAAGGGATTAAAGTCAATCAGAGGCGTGGAAGCTATCCTCAGCGTACCTGGAGCCATTGACCTGGTGAAGGATACGCAAACAGCCAAATTGACCATCCGTCCTGTATTTCCCGCAGGTATATCCGATCAGCCAACTTTAGATAGTAGCAGAAAGCTTTTTGAAAGCCTGCCCTTTTACAGGGGCCTACTGTATAACCCGGACACGAAGGCCTACCTGATGGCGGTGACCCTCAATAAGCAACTCATAAACTCCCCTGCCAGGACCAAGCTGATCCATACCATACTGGATACGGTACAGGCCTTTGAAACCAATACCCATATAACCCCGGCCGTTAGTGGATTGCCCCTGATCAGAACCCTGATGTCCAACAAGATTCAGCACGAAATGGTTTGGTTCCTGGTGGGCTCCATTTTACTGATGGTGGTGATTCTGCTGTTGTTTTTCCGCTCCTTTTCTGCCATGGCCATTTCAATTTTAGTGGTGATTTTGGGCGTTGTATGGTCAATGGGCACTACCGAATTGATGGGGTATAAGATAACTTTACTTACTGCGCTGATGCCCCCTCTAATGGTGGTTATCGGCGTGCCCAATTGTGTTTATTTCCTCAATAAGTACCATACGGAATACCTCAAAGGGAAGGGGAAACAGGCAGCCCTGCAAGGCATGGTCAGCCGTATGGGTATTGTTACTTTCATGTGTAACGTATCGGCAGCCATAGGGTTTGCTGTATTTGCCC
>CAJCIQ010000123.1 GCA_903970475.1 Beijerinckiaceae bacterium | reverse complement strand
GTGCTTAGCCTATAAGCACTTCAAGGCACACAATCGGGTGACCGACTAATTTTACTTCCGTATTTTTACCCATGTTGTGATAAGTTCGTAGTAAAACAAATCTACAACATTAGCGGGTGCCCTACGGGTGCCCCTTTTTTCTTCCCTTTTTTCACTATTTTAGTCGGTTAGTAGTGATAAGTTATATTTCATTATATCAAGGTAACCTGAAAATTCGCTAAAGTTGAGTACAACTTAAAAATATGCGAAATTTTATCTCCTGAAGACTATCAGCTCATTCTAGTCGCATAGAAGCCACGCGCAGATAATATCAAAAACAGCAAGATTTCTAAAGCCTGCCCCTCCCTCATATTATATCCTCGCCCTTTACTAATCATAAACAGTACAGTCATGCAAAATGAAAACACTGCGATCGGGATGGATCCCTTCACCTCCGCCTTATTATCCAACGAGAAGTTGGGGGAAAGTCGTGCGGCCGCCCGAACCTACCATCGGTTTATCGGCAGTTGGGAAGCGACAGTCACAAACTATGCCGTGGATGGAACTACCCGGACTTCCAAAGGAGAATGGCATTTTTCCTGGATATTAGAAGGTCGGGCTGTCCAGGATGTTTTTATTGTACCGGCGCGGCCACTCCGCACAGGGAAGATCATCCCTGCAAGTAATCGTTATGGGACAACCATCCGGATATTTGACGAACCAACCCAACAATGGAAGATCTACTGGTTCAATGCTGCCACCGGAGCCCGAAACGAATTGGTGGCCGCCGACTTGGGCGATCATATCCTGTAGGAAGAAAAAAAAGACAACGGCCAGATGAACCGATGGACTTTCACCGACATGGAGCAGGATTCCTTCTTCTGGCGGGGTGAGACCAGCACCGACGGAGGAGAGTCCTGGAGGCTCCAGGCTGAATTCCGTGTTGTCAGGAGGGAAATCCTTTAATCAACGCCCCTTTGGCCACACGAAAGGCCGAAGGGGCACATTTATAAACTTTATGAAAGGCGGCTGTAAAATAATCCAGGCTGCAAAAGCCTGAAGAAAAAGCAATACCAGAAACAGGCAGCGTCGTATCCCGCAACAGCCGCGCTGCATACTTTAGCCGTACGGATTTAAGGAACTTATAGGGCGAGGTAGCAGTAAACATCTTAACGATCCTGCTGAAATGGAAGGGGCTGACATGACAATATTCAGCCAGCTCACCGAGAGAAATATCCCTCGTAAAATTAGTAGAAATATAGTCTTTCGCCTGCTCGATCGTGCTCAAATGATTTTCTTTCAGGCGAGTATCCATAACGAAAGGGGCCACTCCTTCTTTCAGTTCCGCCAACACCAAGTCAATTATGTCCAGAACCAATTGATCCACCCGCAGGCGGCTGCTTTCGCACTTTGCCAACAATTGTACAAGGGTAAAATGGAGGAACTCCGTCTCTACCGTTGTCTTTATCAGTGTTGAATGCCAGTCCGGGTCGAGGAAAAACCCAGTCCCGCCATGCTGCTCCAAAATCTCCCGATAAAAGGCATCTTTAAAATCAAAGACGGTACATTCATCCGGCACCGTATGCACATGCGTCACCGTGCGCTCATTATAGGGCTTGCTTATCAGCATACGCCCTGGGTGCGCATCCAGCGATCTTCGGAAAACATTGAATTGAAAATTCCCTTTCCGAATGAATGCCACGGTAAAGTTGTTGCTGTATTCAGGTTTCGACTTGCTGCAGTCCGTGCACCGGCACTTAAAATCAAGTACCCGGAAAAAGTCCGACGCATAGATCGTGTGGACGTCTGCCTCCAAAAAAGGTCTCCCCTCCACCGACCATAAATTTAGCCGTTTTCTTTGGTTATAAGCGCCAATAAAGGGGAAATAAGTTCGATAATTGTAAGCCAGGTTATCCATAATTTGATACCCACTCTGGAGAACAGGGACGCCCCTACCGCAGTTTATCCATTCGTCGAAAATCCCGGGTATAATGTCATACCCCCATCGATAAACACCGTAGTTCCTGTTATGTAATCCGACTCATCACTTGCCAGCCAAACCGCCAACTTACCGATATCGTCAGGCATACCGATGCGGCCATATGGAATAAGTGTTAACAATCGGTCCAGAGCTGCTGAAGTACTCCAAACTTTTTGATTAATACCCGTTTCAATGGCTCCCGGAGCGATGCTGTTTACCCGTATTTTCTTTGGCGCAAGTTCCTGAGCCATACTCTTCATCATCATGTTGATACCACCCTTTGACGTAGCATAATTAACATGGCCACCCCAGGGAATCTCCTGATGAACACTGCTCATGCATATTATTTTCCCGAGCGCACAGCTACGCTCTTTTACCATGCCCCTTCTTATAAATTCCCGGACAGCCTCCCTGGCGCATAGAAATTGCCCCGTCAAATTGATATCGAGCACTCTATTCCAGTCCTCCAAACTCATATCCTCGAAATTACAATCCTTTTGAATGCCCGCATTAGCGACCAGAATATCAATAGTTCCGAATTCCTTAACCATAAGTTCAAACATAGCCTTAACCTCATCTTCCCTGCTGACATCCCCCTGCAAGGCAATGGCCAGACCTCCATTCTTTTTAATTTCAGATACTACTTCTTCGGCCGATTCAGGGGCCGCCACATAATTGACAACGACTTTAGCACCATCATTGGCCAATGCCAGGGCTACCCCTCGTCCTATGCCACTGTTTGCACCGGTAACTAAAGCAGCCTGTCCTTGTAATTTGGGTGAGGAATTCATTTTCTATACATTTTTGGCTGAAAAATATTTTTCCATTTACGGTAGAGATATTCTCCGGCAATCATTCCCATTACCGGAGCAGTGCAATACAACCAGAATGATTTCCATTCACCCGACACAATTGCCGAAGAAAAAGTCCGGGCCGGGTTCATGCTCATGCCGCTAAAAGGAGATTCAAACGTAATAAACAGCATAATCAGAAACGATACAACATAAGGTGTGTACTTATTCCAGGCCCTCCTTATACCCATGAATAACACAACCACAATCAATAAAAAGGAGATCAGAAATTCCATTAAAAATGCCATTATAGTCCCAGCCTTTCCAGGAACTGTGATAATGTAATTAACATTCGGGTCCAGCATCCATTTCGGAAATAAGAAGCATACCAAAAACATACCTATGCTGCCGCCCGCAAACTGAAAAACTGTATAAAAGATAGCATCCGTTTTGTTTATATCACCTAAACGGTAACGAACAAAAGTGACAGCCGGATTAATATAAGCACCGGATTTTACACCAAACTTTGATGTAAATATGTACAAAGCGGTAAGCCCCATCGTCAAGCCCACTAAAAATCGCCTTAGTAAGTCTGAGGAAATCATATGCCGAAATGGCAAACCCGGATAATTTACAAGGGCATCAAAAAAGGCCGCTGAAATCATAAAAATCCCCAAACCACGGGCCTCGTCCAAATATTTCAGCACCTCGGTTTTCCAATTACGTTCCATGTATCAGACGCTTACAAGGAACTTAATTTTTCAATTAAATGATCTCCTACCCGTAATGCATTAGCGATAATGGTTAAGGACGGATTAACCGCCCCGATTGATGGGAAAAAACTGCCATCGACTACATAAAGATTATCCACGTCATGGGCTTTACAATGAATATCTAAAACAGATGTAGCCGGATCAGTACCGAATTTTGCCGTACCTACCTGATGGGCCACGCCCGCAAGCGGGATATCTTTGCTTAAATAAATGCCATGCGGAACAAAAACATATCTGCCATCTATTTTTGCAAGCACCTCCTTCCAGGTTTCGATCAGGCGATCAAAACCCTTCATATTGTTTTCGGTATAATCCAGGTGAATCTGTCCGTCAATCACTTCCACCCGGTTATTGGGATCGGGAAGATCTTCACCGGTAAACCACCAATCCACAGAATGGGAAGCCATTTCACTTAAAATAATTCCCGGCGTAAAAAAGGGTGCATCCGGCGACACTTGTTCCCTGTCAGACTTCCCCAGCAACTGTATGTGCCCCATCGGATAAGGGAAATCTTTATCACCGAAATAATAATCGTTAACGGCCAAAGTTTTTTGAAATTTTGTAGGGTTTTCCTTGAGGCTAATACCCAGCATAGCCGCACTATTATGCTTCATAAAATTACGGCCCACCTGACCACTGCTGTTTGCCAGGCCATCCGGATGTTGTTCATTGGCGCTTTTCAGCAACAATGCAGCCGAGTTAATTGCGCCACACGCCACAACAACAATGGCCGATTTAAACTGAATCAATTCATTGTTGTAACTAACTTCAATATGGTCTATCGTATGGCCGTCAGTGGATGTAATCAAGCGCTCTACTTTTGCATTGATCAGCAGGGTTATATTTTCATTTGCTAACGAAGGACGAACACAGTTAATATCCGCATCGCTTTTTGCATGGATCATGCATGGATAACCGTCGCAGGTATTGCACCGGATGCAGGGGCTGTTCAGCATGTCAGATTCTATTAATTTAATAGCAACAGGCATATTGAAGGGCTGGTGTCCATCCTTTACCAAAGCATCGTGCAACTCCTGGATTCTTGGTTCGTGGCTGATAGGGGGATAGGAATAATCTTCGGTTCTAAAAGGTTCTGTTGGATCAATTCCCATTTTGCCATGGACCCAGTATAGTTTTTCCGCTGCTGTATAATATGGCTCAAAATCGGCATATGTCAACGGCCACGCCGGAGAAATTCCCCCTTCATGTCTGATTTCTTCGAAATCCCTTTCCCTCAACCGGAACAATGCGGCCCCATACACTTTCGTATTGCCGCCTACCCAGTAGCCTGTTCCGGGATGCAGGTCCTTTCCTTCCTTGGTTTTCCAAATCTCCTTGGTGTGGTACCGCTCATTTTGAAAGACTTCCTTGCTATCCCAGTTGGCTTTTTCCCTAGGCAGGAATCCCCCTCTCTCCAACACTAAAATCTTTTTTCCAGTATCCTTGAGTTTGTGTAATAATGTACCCCCTCCTGCACCTGTGCCAATAATAATGAGGTCATACGTTTCCATAAATTATAGAATCCAGTTGAGGAAAAACAAAAGTAGCAATGGGTCCTTTAGAAAAACTTACATCATTATCTATTCAAATTACAACATTCACAGGTCATAATATGTATTTAGATCCTTATAGGTAATGAGATCCTGTATGTTGTCTTTAAGGTGGTATTCGATAGAACAAAGTGGGAATTATATAATGTTTACTGATAATTACATAATTGTTTGGACTACCCAATACATGATCTTTATACCTCATATCCGTAAAAATGATAAGCGCAGCCTGTAATCACTTATAGCGTGCCTTTGAGCATCTACTTGATAACCAAGGCACCTTAAAAAAATTTTGATGCCGGACCTCTTCTTACTAAATATCAGTGCATCCTCCATTTTTGATGCAGCCTCGCCTGAGGCTGCTAGTATCAGACAATTGACCTTCGAATTCATCATCGCCGCCTCCGCAGTCTTGCTTCTGGTGGTGATCCTAACCAGCTATATCACTGTCAAATATCGTTCGAAGCATCGCCATGAAGATCCCAAACAAATAACAGGGAACCGCGCCCTTGAAATCTGGATGGTAAGCGTTCCCCTCGCCCTGGTCATTTTATTCTTATTCCGGTCGCTGGCCACCATGAACGCCATACTGCCAGACAGGGGCAACCATACTCCGGACATCATCATCACTGGCCACCAGTGGTTCTGGGAGGCAAGCTATCCTGGAACTACAGTAACCACTGCCAATGAGATCCATCTGCCTACCGGCAAAAGAATATTGATGCTACTCAATGCCGCCGATGTTATCCACGATTGGTGGGTACCGGCCCTGGGACCAAAGATGGATATGATCCCCGGCATGAACAATTACCTGTGGCTGACCATCAACCAGCCAGGCATTTATGATGGCGCCTGTAGCGAGTTCTGCGGCCAGCAACATGCCTGGATGCGTATCCGTGTCATTGCCCAGTTACAGCCTGACTACGAACGTTGGCTGAGCGAACAGACAACCAATACCCATATTCCGCAAGACACCATGGCAAAGGCAGGCGCCATCCTTTTCCTGGAGTCTACCTGTAGCAGTTGTCACCGCTTAAAAGGAACAGCAGCAGCTGGCATCACCGGCCCCGATCTGACTCATTTCGGCAGTCGTCAAACCATGCTGACCGGAATGATGGCCAACGATTCCGGGAATGTGGCCCGATGGCTGTCCGATCCGCAAGCCGTAAAGCCCGGCGCCCATATGCCCCGCTTCATCTTTGCCAAGGACAGCATCCGCGCCCTGACCGCTTACCTTGAACAATTAAAATAAATGGCACACAATGTCCAAACATGAGTGATATCAACTTCATACCGGAACCGGAAGAACCAATTCCCAGCCTGAGCGTCAGCAATAACCAGGGTATCCTGCAATGGATCTCCTCCGTTGACCATAAGCAGATCGGGATCATGTACCTGTGGTTATCCGTCCTGTTCCTGGTAATTGCCGGTATCGAGATCCTCCTGGTACGTCTCCAGCTCGCCATCCCCAACAACCATTTCCTGGCTCCCGAAGTCTACAATCAGCTATTCACCATGCACGGGACCACCATGATCTTTTTTGTCGCCATGCCAGCCATCTTCGGCTTCACCACCTATTTGGTCCCATTGATGATCGGCGCCAACGACATGGCCTTCCCCAGGCTCAATGCCTTCAGCTTCTGGACCACTTTTTTCGGCGGATCGTTGCTGTATTTTAGCTTCCTCGCCGGTGGTGCACCCGACGCGGGATGGTTCAATTATGCCCCACTCAATGAATACAACTACTCTTCCTCCCCCGGTATAGACTATTACTGTTCCGGACTTCTATTTGCCGGGATCGGCACCTTGACGGCTTCCGTCAACTTCATCGTCACCATCCTGCATTACCGGGTGCTCCCCATGAGCCTTAAACAGCTTCCCCTATTTGTCTGGATGATCCTCATCAATTCTTTCCTGGTGCTGGCCGCCTTTCCCTCCCTGAACGCCGCACTGGCCATGCTCTTGCTCGACCGGCAGTTGCACGCCCATTTTTTTAGCGCAGCCGGGGGCGGCTCCGCCATACTATGGCAGCATCTTTTCTGGCTATTCGGCCACCCTGAAGTCTATATCGTGATCCTTCCTATTTTCGGGATCTTTTCAGAAGTCTTTCCCGTCTTCAGCCGCAAGCCCATCTTTGGCTATGGAATGGTGGTCGGCTCCGGGGTAGCCATCGCCCTGCTGGCCTTCGGCGTTTGGATCCATCATATGTTTGCTACCGGACTCGGCAATACCGTAAACAGCTTTTTTGCCGCCAGCAGCCTGCTCATCGGCATTCCCACTGGTGTTAAAATCTTCAACTGGCTGGCCACCATGCATGGAGGCGCCATCAGGTTCAGTGTATCGATGCTATTCGCCATCGCCTTTCTGATCGAATTCACCATCGGCGGTCTCAGCGGTATCTCCTTTGCCATCGTGCCCATCGACTGGCAATTAACGGATACCTATTACGTTGTGGCACACCTGCATTTCGTCTTCATCGGGGGAACCTTGTTCGGACTGCTATCAGGGCTGTTCTACTGGTTCCCGAAAATGAGTGGCCGCTTACCAGACCCGCGCCTCAGCAAGTGGTTCTTCTGGCTATTTGTCGCAGGCTTCAACATCACTTTTCTTGTGCAGCATGCCCTTGGCGCTATGGGGATGCCCCGCCGGGTGTACACCTATCCTGACTTGCCCGGTTGGGGAATACTCAATCTGATCTCCACCATCGGAGCCTTTCTTATGGCGGGATCCGTCGGACTATTGGTGTTTATCCTGGTCAGGGCAATAAAAAAGGGAGCAGTAGCCTCGCCCGATGCCTGGGACGCCAATACCCTGGAATGGACCACCAGTTCTCCACCGGGCCTGAAGAACTTCGACCGGGTGATCCCGGTCAAAAGCACCCGCCCTTTCAGGGATTATAAACGGCCGGAGGATGCGGATTGGAACAGGCCTGAAGGCGCCCGTAAGCATGAAGGCAAGTATATACCTCAAAATAATCCCCATGGAAAATAAACTTATGGTCAAACTCGTCGTTGGCACCGAGGCCATGTTCTTTCTGGCACTCATAATGGCCTATATTTATTTTTCCCTCCTGCCTGGCTTCACTTCCCGCCAGGCCGATCACCTTGATATCCGGTCCACCGCCATATTCAGTGCATTTCTGTTTTCCAGCAGCTTTACCTTCTGGAGGGCCGAAACGAATTTTAAAAAAGGAAAAATGACGCGACTGAAAGGATGGCTTCTGCTTACCCTGGCGCTAGGTCTGGTCTTCCTAGTCGGCCAGGGCACCGAATATGCCCGGCTGTTGAAGGAGAACGTCAGCATCAGCAGCAGCTTATTCGGAACCAGCTTTTTCACACTGACAGGTTTTCACGGTTTGCATGTCCTGGTGGGACTTGTTGTTATCTCCATTGTCACGACCCTCACATTTATGGGAGACTACGACCGATCCTCCTCTTCCGTGTTCGGCACCGTCGGAATCTACTGGCATTTCGTAGACATCGTATGGTTGTTTGTTTTCAGTATCGTCTACGTATTACCTCACTTGCATAAAATCACCACCTGATGAAATCCCTATTCTACCAATGGCATGCAGATCCCCTGATCATACTAATGGTTATGACCCTTATCTATTTACATTACCGGAAATCCGGAACTTCGACGATAAAAAGCCGCTTCTGTTTCTGGTCGGCTATCGGGCTGGTCCTAATAACAACTTGTTCCCCTCTCCATTTCCTGGGCATGCACGTCTATTTCAGCGCCCATATGGTCAACCATGTCATCCTGCTGCTGATCGCCGGTCCGCTGCTGGTTATGAGCATAGGCACCAAGCCATCCGCCCCTATGTTTAAAAAAATATCCTTGTTCCTCCACAAAAGAAGCTGGCCGGCCTGGTTAACAGCCGTGATCATTATGTGGTGCTGGCATATTCCATTCCTATTTGACAGGTCCTTTGCGGGAATGAGCGGCTTCACTTTAATGCCCTTGGTCCATGCAGGAAGCATGCTCCTGGCCGGAATCCTATTTAGCTGGCCGCTGGTAGGTCCCTTTCCTGAACTGCATATTCACCCCTTATCGGGGATCATCTATTTGGCCACCGCCTGCATCTCCTGCTCCCTGCTGGGCCTGCTGATCACCTTTGCCCCTATCCACACCTACCAATATTACCTGGAGACAGGCGCTGCGATGAACGGTATGCGTTCGAATCCATGGAGTCTCACACCCGCTGCCGATCAACAAGCCGCCGGTCTGGTCATGTGGGTACCCTGCTGTTTTGTATACATGGCCGGCTGCCTTTACCTATTGCGGCGCTGGTTTGCCAGTCAGGAACCGAATTTCGGACGGGATGCCTCCATTTCGCTAAGCACTTTGATGACCAACCATGAGTAAACAATCCACCATCCGATCCGAAGTAAGCTGGCAAAAGGCGAGGCCGGAAGAATTGCCGGAACCCACCTACTGGCCTTTCTTCCTGGCCATGGGCCTCAATTTTATGTTTTGGGGTATGCTGACCACCTGGATCATCGGGCTAACCGGTCTCCTGATCTTTACCATTGCCCTCACCTGTTGGATCAAACTGTTAAGACATGACCGAAAATAAAATTGACGAAACCCAGCAGGGTGCTGACGAAAACAAGAGGCGTTTCCTCATCAAGGTAAGCCTTGTCCTCAGCGCTCTTTCCGCGTTTGCAGTGGGCATCCCTGTGGTCAGCGCGCTGCTCGCTCCTTTACTGGAAAAAGCGCCAGAAGTCTGGCGCAAGGTCGCCGACCTGGATGATTTCGCCATAGGCGCCGTTAAGCTGGTCACCTTTAAAAACGCTGACCCCGAGGCCTGGGCAGGCATTACGGCACAATCAGCCGCCTGGCTGCGCCGGGACTCTGCATCAATGTTTACCGCCTTTTCCGCCAACTGCACTCATCTCGGCTGCCCGGTAAGATGGGAAGAAGGTGCACAGTTATTCATGTGTCCCTGCCACGGAGGCGTCTATTACAAGGATGGAACTGTAGCATCCGGACCACCACCCAAAGCCCTGGTACAATATCCCGTCCGGATCAACAAGCAACAAATAGAAATACAAACGGCTCCTGTCCCGATAACCACCTTATAAAATCACCGGATGAAAATGCTGAAAAAAATATGGGCCTGGATAGATGACCGCAGCGGCTTCAGCGAGTTGCTCCTGCCTCTCATCAAACATCCGGTGCCACCAGGCTCCAAATGGAGTTACGTATTCGGCAGTGCCACCCTGTTTTGCCTCGTCCTTCAGGTCATCACCGGCGTGGCCCTCTCCCTGCTATACCAACCCTCTTCTTCCGATGCCTACCAATCACTACAGTTCATCACCCATCAGGCCAGATTCGGCAGGGTGCTCCGGGGCATCCACTATTTCGGGGCATCCGCAATGATCCTCATGGTGGGTATCCATATGATCCGGGTGTACATCACCGCCGCCTATAAATATCCCCGGGAAATGGGCTGGATCAGCGGGGTTCTGCTGCTATTCCTAACTATTGCCATGGGTTTCACCGGCCAGCTATTGCGCTGGGATTCTAACGGCGTCTGGTCCTCCGTTGTAGCTGCCGAACAGCTCGGCCGCATTCCCATCATGGGTAAATTGGCCGCCCGCCTCCTGATGGGAGGCAACACCATTGGGGGGCATACTCTGAGCCGGTTTTATTCCTACCATGTTTTTATCATTCCCGCCATTATTTTCATCCTGCTCGGCTTCCATCTCATGCTCGTCATCCGCAATGGCATTTCCGAGCCACCCAAATTGGGCCGGCCCGTCGATCCAAAAAGCTATCGCCAGTGGTACAAGGACATGCTGCAAAAAGTAGGCGTTCCCTTCTGGCCTTATGCCGCCTGGCGGGATATGCTCTTTGGCGCTGCCACCATCATCGCCATCATATCCCTGGCGATCATTTACGGTCCCCCGGAACTCAGCCAACCGCCCAATCCCGCCTACCTCTACGCCAACCCCAAGCCTGATTGGTATATGCTCGCTATATTTTCGCTATTCGCCCTTATGCCCAGAAGGATCGAATCCGTAGTGATCTTTATAGGACCAGTAATGACCGTACTGATGTTGTTATCGCTACCCTTCATCTCCCATAAGGGCGAACGTAGCGCGCTACGTCGCCCCTGGGCTGTATTCGGCACGATCTGCGTCATTGTTTTTGTGTTCAGCCTCTTCCTGCTCGGCGAACAATCCACCTGGTCGCCTCAATTCACCGCCAAACCATTAACCCAAACAAACATTCACTCCTCCGATACGTTAGTCATCGCAGGGGCCGCTTTGCTGTATCAGCGCGGATGTCTGTATTGTCATAAAGTGGATAACACCGGGGGACTAAAAGGCCCAGACCTTACCAACGTCAGTCAGCGGCTTACCAACGAAGACCTCCGCGTGCGGATTGTCAACGGGGGAACCAACATGCCCGCCTACGGAGGCATCCTTAAAGAAGAAGAACTGACTGCCATCATCGCATTCCTTCAAACACGAAAATAATTTTATGGATACCACTTTTATTGCCGACCTGTCTGCTCCCTGCGCTCGCTTCCCTCATTTTTGGGAACACACTATTGGCAGCGGTCACGCCACCCTGGCCCTGCGGGCTGACTGGCAGCGGCAACTGCTCAGAAGCCATCAGGAACTAGGCTTTGAACACGTCCGTTTTCACGGCATTTTGTCTGATGACATGGGAACCCTGGTCGACGAAAACAACCAACTGATCTATTCTTTTTTTAATACGGACCAGGTCATGGATTTTTTGCTTTCGATAGGGATGGCGCCTTTTGTAGAATTATCCTTTATGCCTCTGGCCCTGTCCTCCGGCACTCAAACTGTATTTAACTATAAGGGAAGTGTTACCCCGCCCAAAAAATATACCGCTTGGAAGGAACTGATCTCCACCATTGTCACCCACTGGCTAGACCGGTACGGCATCGACAAAATGCGTAATTGGTTTTTCGAGATCTGGAATGAACCCAATCTCCCTTCCTTTTGGACGGGTACCCAGGAAGACTATTTTCTGCTATACAAAAACGCAGCAGAGGCGATCAAAGCTGTACATCCCGATCTGAAAGTAGGTGGCCCCGCCAGCGCCTCCAACGCATGGATAACCGAATTCAGGGAATTTTGCGAAAAAAGCCGAACCCCTTACGACTTTATCTCTACCCATCATTATCCCACCGATGCCTTTGGCAAGCCCGGCGACGATACGATCACGCAACTGGCCGACAGCCACCGCAGTGTGTTGAGGGACCAGGCGACTGACACCCGGAAAAAGGCAGGCGCCATCCCAGTATACTATACCGAATGGAGCACCTCCTCCAATCCCTTTGACAGCCTGCATGACCAGCCCTATGCAGCGGCCTTTATCACCAAGACCATCATGGAAGCCAGGGACCAGGTACAAGGCTATAGCTTCTGGACATTTTCGGACATTTTCGATGAGAATTATTTTTCCTCCATTCCCTTTCACGGCGGATTCGGACTAATGACCATCCATGGCATCCCTAAGCCCGCGTATCGCGCCTATGAACTCTTACATCGTCTGGGTGACCAATTACTCACCGTCGAAGGAACGCATCCAACGGTAGACGTCTGGATGACGAAGGGCCCGGAAGCCCTGCATATCCTGCTCACCAATTCTGCCTTGCCGCGACACCCCGTAGCAACAACGTCTGTGCGCATGCTGCTGAACGGCCCTCATACCATAAAAACAGCCTATATGGAACGGATTGACGACAACCATGCCAATGCTACCGGCGCCTGGAACGCCATGGGAAAACCAGGAACTTTAAGCCACAACCAGGTAGCCCAATTAGAAACAGTGTCCATGCTAACCAGAGAAGCCATGACCATGACACCTGAAAACGGTGCACTCCGGCTGGACATAGAATTACCACCCCAAGGTACAGCCCTGATAACCCTGGAAACCGAATGAGCCAGCTAACCGATAAACCGCTTCCTCGACTGAATCCACAGGGTACAGATAAAGAAATGCTCGACAGCCTGCAACGGGAGACATTCGAGTACTTCCTGGAAGAGGCAGACCCGGTAACCGGTCTTATCATGGACAAGACCCAGCCCGGCAACCCTTCAAGCATAGCTGTCGTCGGCATGACCCTCAGCGTCTATATCATCGGCATAGAAAATAAATTTTTTACCAGAGCAGAAGCCGTCCTTCGCACCCACAAAGTCCTGCATTTCTTCTATCACAGCACTCAGGGAACAGAAGCCCATGCCTCCGGTTACAAAGGCTTTTACTATCATTTCCTGGATATGCACACCGGCCGCCGCGCCTGGAACTGCGAACTCTCCACCATCGACACCGCTTTGCTGATGGCTGGTATCCTATCGGCAGCCATTTACTTTTCAGCCGACAATCCAGCCGAAAAAGAGATACGCAATTGGGCGGACGCGCTTTACCGGAGAGTAGACTGGCAATGGGCTCTGAACGGGGGAACCACACTGTCGCACGGTTGGAATCCTGAATCAGGCTTTTTGCCTTATCGCTGGGATGAACATTATTGCGAAGCACTGATCCTCTATATCCTGGCTCTTGGATCACCTACCTATCCCATAGCGAAGAATGGTTACGAGCAATGGACCGCTACCTTTGAGCTAAAGAAGCCATATAATATCGAATATCTATACGCAGGCCCTTTATTCATCCACCAGTTCTCCCATATGTGGATCGACTTCAGGGGTATTCAGGATGACTTTTCCCGGAGAAACGGATTTGATTATTTTGAGAATAGCCGGCGCGCTACCTATATCCACCGGCAGTATGCCATCGAAAACCCACATGCCTTTATGCACTACGGCCCGTTTGGATGGGGATTAACCGCCAGTGACGGACCAGGTAACAGCAACAGAGAGGTCAACGGCCAAAAGAGAACATTTTATGGATACATGGCGCGTGGCGCGCCCTTCGGACCCGACGATGGCACCATTTCTCCTTGGGCCGTGGTAGCCTCCCTACCCTTTGCCCCGGAGATCGTCATCCCAACCATTCGCCACGCCATCGAACGGTTCAACTTGAAACACCACGATTCCAAAGGCTTCGACGCCAGTTTCAACCCGACCTTCCCAGAAACAGGCAGCAATCCAAACGGATGGGTTTCCCCCTGGAAATTCGGGCTCAACCAGGGACCTGTCGTCATCATGATCGCCAACTACCAAACCGGATCAATCTGGAAAGTCATGCGGCAATGTGCCTACATCCGTAGCGGCCTGCTGGCAGCCGGATTTTCCGGTGGCTGGCTGAACGCTACATAGACCACTACGTTATCAGTTAAACGTCCTCGTCGTCAGCACTTGCTGTCCGTGTGGATTCGAGATGGCGGCCATGTCTTCGGCAGTGATAAAGATCCTCGTGGGCTTAAAAGGAGTAATAGTTTTCATACTGGCGTTCAAAGTGCTGGACAAAAAGCCGTCTTTACTTTGCATCTCGCCAGTGTTCTTCGTGCCATTCCGTTCCGTATCCATCCATACGATATACGTTTTCGCCGCCGGTTGCAGGCGCTGCGGACCAGACAAATGTAGAACACTGATATCAATATTATAGCCCTTGTCCTTATCATTACTCACCTTGACCGTGCCTTGCGCAGCAGGTACCACCGTAGCGGTCTTAAAATGGACCTTTTGCGCCATTACGCTTGGGTGGATAAAAGTCAAGGCAATAATTCCTACCATAAAGGTCTTCACCGAAAAATAAATAGCGTGTTTCATAATGTTTTTTTTAAATCAAAGTGCAGCGCCGGACATTCCTCGAAGAAATCTAAACTTTCGTGCACCGGAATTGTTTCTTAATGAAAATATATTCATTATAGCCTATTTTTGCTCCATGCGCCTCAAAGACGAGCAAAAGATCGACCTTTTCTTCGCGAGCACCCTAACCCTTGTAGGCCAGGTCGGCCTCGTTGGGTTAACCATGCCCCTCATCGCAAAACAATCGGGCGTTGCCACCGGGACGCTATATATCTATTTTAAGAACAAGGACGATCTTATCCATGCCCTTTACAAAGAAGTAAAAAAACGCTTTGGTGCAACTATTTTTATCGGCTTCAGCACTGAACTTCCAGTCCAGGAGGGGTTTCGTGTCATTTGGGAGAATAGCCTCCGCTATGCAGTCTCCAACTTTTGCGAGCAGGTATTCCTGCAACAATTTATGGCATCCCCCTACAAACGGGAAGACCAATCTACAGCCGTGGCCAAACCTGTGATGGCTCCTCTCGCCCTGTTGCTGGAACGCGGACAAAGACAAGGACTGCTGAAGCCAGATACCGAACTCCTTGTTCCAAGTCTGCTCTTTGGCTTTGTCCAACAGATTGCCACCCAAATCCATCATACGCCTGCACGGCTCACCAAAACCTTTATGGATAACTCATTTCAGTTCCTATGGGATGCGATCCGGGCATGATATTTTTTTGCACTAAAAATGAAAATATATTCAGTTATGAAAAAGATAACGCCACACCTCTATCAGCTAAATCTCGGTTTTGTAAACGCTTTCCTCATCGAGGATATAGTACCAGATGCTGACGCAGCTGGTGACCTCGTACCTGGCTTCACCCTCGTCGATACCGGAATGCCTGGCCAACTCCCCAAGATATTTGCCCAGATGAAAAAGACCGGCAAGGACCCTCGTGACATACATAGGATTATAGTTACCCATGCCCATACCGACCATACTGGAAGCGCCGCTGCTATCAGCAAGGCACTTGATATTCCGCTATGGGCCCATGCCGATACTGCCCAGCTCGTTGAACAAGGGCTCCCTGGCCAAGCATCCCTTCAAGTCAGCCCCGGTCTCCTGAACCAACTCATCTATCAACTGCTTATTCGTCGTGGAGGCACTATAGATGCTTTCAATATCGATCACCGATTCGTCGATGGCGAAGTGCTCCCCATTGGTGGCCCCGGTGGAGTTAAAGTGATCTATACGCCTGGTCATGGAGCAGGGCACCTTGCCCTTCTCTTACAGGATGACCGTGTCCTCATTGCGGCGGATATATGCACCAACGCCTCCGGCCTAAATTGGAGCACTGAATACGAAGACCGTGAATTGGGTCGCCAAAGCATCCTAAAAGCTGCTGCATTCGACTTTGACAAAGCCGTTTTCGGCCATGGACGCCCGCTGACAAGTGCAGCCAATGCCAGACTCAGGGTAAAATTTGAGCGGTGAGATTTTCTTCGAATCCAGGTCACTTATGCGCCGCATGTATGATGACCCTTATTTCATAGTATTATAACTCAAGGTATACTTTATAGAAAAATATAGTATTCCTACAAATTGGCTTTTCGTTACAAAGGAGGGTGTTTTTCCTGGCAATACAAACCATTCGGAATTAGTAGTTTTCAAAAATTAATTCTCCATTATTCATTCATCAAAAAATTCATTCTTTCATGGAAACGCTAACCAAACCCGTTTCGGTTTCGCTGCCAGTGGCCGTTCAGTACGCCAAATTGGTAAACCTGGCAGACCTTCTTTTCAAGGAGGCAAAAAAGGCAGGTGATGCTGCAACTAAACTCAATCCTTCACTTCAGGCGTATCAGGCCCTTTGTAACAACAGTGATTACCAGGCGCTGGTAGACCCGAACTTTTTGACAAACTACACCGTATTGTACAATGTACAGATGAATGACGTTTTACTCTCTGGAATTGGTGATCTGGTCTATTATGGTTTTATTGCACAGAATAAGCGTACCAAGGACTATGTGGTCGCCATCCGTGGAACGGAAAACATCCTTGAAGCCATAGCAGACGCCTTTTTCGTTCCTACCACCTTTAAGGAATTCAATAACGGCTCCTTGGTGCCCTCTGGCTTTTACGATCTTTATACATCAGGCCAGATCGTATCACTCCCTGACGCGAATAAACAGGTTTCGCCTGTCCTGTTAACCGCTGTCGCCGCCAATCCCGCACTCGTGATGCCTGATGCTCCAAATGTGCAAACGGTAGTTTCAGGTCATAGCCTGGGAGCCTCCTTGGCAACCTATTATGCCGCAGCATCCGCCTCCGGCAAGGGTAAGAGCTTGGACCTTTGCGTATATACATACGCGTCGCCGATGTCAGGCGATACCACCTTTGCAAATACGTTCAACAGCATCGTAACTGACAGCACCCGGATACATAATGCGGCTGATATTGTTCCAAGCCTTCCACAGTACGCTGAAAACGGGCAAGGAATCTATACCCAGGTGAATCAAGGCTACCAGATTGATTCAAAAAATTACCCGGTAATAAAGACCGGCGCCGTATGTGCGCACCAGTTGTGGATTTACGAGTATGTACTTGAAAGTCTTAATGGAACAGCTAACCCTGATATCCTGAACTTTAATAATGGTGGCTGCAAGGCCGCAAGCTAAAAGCTATTCGAAGGGGATCGGTGGCAGCATGATTTTAAATGTAGCCTCCGGTTCCCCCTTTATTAAAGCCAGCTACCTTTCATACCTGCACCATTTCTTTTGCAGGATGCTCCGTCTTGAAACGATTCCGGTTGCTTAAGTATACGATCACCTTATGCTCCAGCCAGTGATGCAGGGGCACCAGGATCGCCGCCAGCACGATCTTTATCATCAATATCTTCCATGGCTCCTCATTGGTCCACCCCTGGATCTGCTTATCGGTCAGCAGGATAATGAACTCAAATAGAAAAATAAATGACAGGAAACCCAGGGTCCGGATCACCGAAGGAGGCACCGCCAGCCAACCCATCATGACCAGCAGAAGGAACAGCAGGACCAATCCCACTGTAAAACCCATGTATTGTACATTGTGGCGGTGCTCGGTGGCCAACTGGTCTTCTCTAGCCTCCCGCTCCCGTCGCCGGTTGTCACTATCTACTTCCAGTTTCAGCAAGTCCGTCTCCCGGGCCAGGTTCCGCAGGCTGTCCGCATCCTTAGTATATTCCGTATGATAGAAATAAGCCTGCTGGTAATTGTGCATTTGCAGATACACGCTATCCAGCATGAGTGCAGCGTACTCCCGCGTGGGCAGGATGCCGTCGGCCTGCCCAATAGCCCGCTCTTTGAGGTAGTACTTCTCAGCCTTTCCCAGGTCAGCCTTTCTTCGATAAAAGTCGCCCAGTTGCGCATACAACTCCTGCTTTATGGATGGCCCTCCTTTAGCTTCTGCCTGGGGCTCTGCGAGCTTGAAATAATAGGCCGCAGAGTCCAGATTACCCATCTGCATATAGACATCTCCAAAGTATTCCTCAAAATAAAAACGCTGGCCTGTATGGTCAAAATAATTCAGCACCTGGGGATGCTGAGCCAGATAAGCCATCCCCTTTTGATATTGCCGGCTATCGAGGTATAAACTAAAAATGTGGAAATAGGCGCTGATCATGCTAAGTGGAAAATGAATGCTGTCACCCAGTGCACGTTCATGTTCATAGTAGCCCAGGGCGATATCATATTCTTTCTTATTCGTGTACAAATCTCCCAAAGTTTCATAGTCGCTCGATACTTCGCTATAATCATGCATCTTCCGGTCCAGGTGAGCCGTCCGCATGGCATAGTCTATTCCCTTATCGTTGGCATGTATGCTCAAATAAAAGTACGCAAGGTACTGAGTCACATTGCGGATCAAGGTATCTTTTTTGCTTTGCTCTGCTATGTCAAGTGCTTTCAGATAGTTCCTGAAGGATGACAGCTTTTCATTCCGTTCAAGGTAAACCCTCCCGAGCGTAGTATAGACCAACACTTTCAACGTATCATTTTCACTCTCCCCAGCCAACGAAACGGCCTGGTTACAGTAGGCCAATGCTTTGTCGTTCTCGCCTCGCTGACGGTATCCTTCTGCCAGGGCGCAGTCAGTCAGCACCAGACCTTCATCCAGTTTCTCCTCACGGGCAATATTCTCTGCCTGGCGAAAATTCTGCATCGCCATATCCACACTTCCAGACAGTTCGCCGCTCTGAAAATACCTTCCCCCATTTTTGATATAGGTCTTGATCATCACCATCCAGTCCCGGCTCATTTCTGCGGCCTCTACTGCCTGCCTCCCATATGCCTCCGCCCTTGCGCTGTCCTGCATGAAATAGTATTCAGCCAGCTGTAGATCCCATTTCGCCTTTTCTGGAAGGTTTTCCGCATGTGCCAACTGCCTTTGAAGGCTATCCGGCCAATAATTAGACTGATCAGTGATCCTAGCGTTAGGGGTATGGATTGGGCTATCCCTCGTTGAACCGTCAACGCACAAAAAATGAGGGAAAAGAGAACCGCATAAGCTGTGGGCATACTTTGTTTATTTACCATGAATCTTCTAAATATACTAAAACCATACTTGCTATTCTAAAGAGCACTCCGACTTAAAACGCCGCTGAAGCATAAACTTATCCATTCATCAAAATGAGTTGATAGCGCATAAAACCTCTTCTGTGAAACTTACTATTATTCCAATCTAGTATTGAATAGTGATGGAGCGTGAAAACACCCATTGCTTTATCCACATAGTTTAGTTACATTAGGGAATATGTACACGCCTGCCGACAGGGGCTTTTCTTCCACCCGGGGGCTCACCTCCGGCATTGTTCAGCCGAAACAAAAAGCCGGTGCTGGTGCATTACCCATTGAGGACAACCGGGCACAGAACAACTTTTGGCAAAGGAAAAACAAGTCCGGATTGCCAGATCAACTTAAAGCTGGTGTAGAAGCCCTTTCCGGTCAGCGCATGGATGACGTCAAAGTCCATTACCATTCAGATAAACCAGCACAGCTAAAGGCCTACGCTTATGCCCAGGGAACAGACATTCATCTGGGCCCTGGCCAGGAGCATCACCTGCCTCATGAGGCCTGGCATGTAGCTCAACAGAAAAGCGGTATAGTAAAGCCTACTACCCAGTTAAAAGAAGGCGTGCAAATTAATACGGACCCACATCTGGAGCGGGAAGCAGACGTCATGGGCCGTCAGGTCATGCGGGTCGGTGCATCTGCAACCCCTGGACGCTCGATAAGGTACAGCGTTGCTCCCCACTCAGCCCCCATGCAAATGTCGTTTTGGATCAATGGAGGCCAGGTTCTCCGACAGGAGACCATTGAGGCCAGGGTTGAACAGTACAGAGGAAGTGATGAAGTGGCAAGGGTATTGATTGCATGGGCTGCCGATTCGGTGGTTGCGGGTAGACAATTTCGAAACTGGGGGGAAGCCATTCGTGCCGCACAGGATTCCCTGGGACCCGGCTGGAAAACGAAATTAGCTGTCCTGGCACTCATTTTACTACTTGTGTTTGGCGCAGGATGGCTGGTATTGTTTGGGTTACCCGGTTTCGGAAACCAACGAGCCCAGGACACACCTCAGCCCGAGCCTCATCGTCCACCGGTTTTGCCCCCTAGCCTCTTACCCCGCATCGAGGACTTAAGGACCAACACCAATCTAATTGCCCTTCACGAACTGCACCAGAACCCCCGAGCGGAAATAGCCCTGGAGGAAGAGGATGCTACACCAGGCGGTGCAGAAGCACTGGTCGCATTGGAACCAGTGCTTGAGGAGCTGGCTCCTGTTGTACTACCCAAAAGGGACGCCATTGAAGAGGCTGCCACTGGGGCTTCTGACGGGGACAAGGCCGGCTCCGGCAAAACAGCACTTACCTCGGAGAATCCCAAACCGCTTCCTTCAGAGGTGGATATTTCCGATGATCCAGCGAGCCGCACCGACCAGATCAAGGAACTCAACAGTGAATATCTGTCAAAGAATGTGGATGTGATTAAAGTGGTGACACATGCGCAGGCCAGCCAGGCTGGCAGAGGTCATCCATCGGCCGCGGTATCTTCCATTGAACAACTGATCAGAGATTATGCAGGAAAAGTAAGGATAGAGTTGGTTATTTTAGCGGAGCCGCCAGCGATGTTTATATTCAAAGACTTACTGGAAGGACTTGACGTCCAAAAAGACCGTCAGCATCTCTCTTACCGGAACTGCAACTTTACCGTTATCCGGCAACAACCGCTTTCCAAAACCACCTCCCCTATTTCGCCCATCCGTGGCCAGCAGGAACGATCTGTTTCGCTGCATCCTGATGACGAATTGGACCTATGGAAGGATGATGTTACCCATGTAGAACAAACTAAGGCGCTGATGAATGCGGTGGGTTCCCAGAAACTTATTGGCTTGAATCCACATGGTTGGGGGGATAGTCCACGTTTTATAGATACGGGTGACATGACTTATCCAATAACGCAATCCCCCAGTACCATTTTTAAAGGGGGCACCTATAAAGATAAAGCCCCCGGGAAACTTTCTCCGATTAATGAAGTGATAAAGGACAATATTCAGCGGTTGGTGAAATTGGTAAGAGCGGGAAAGATTGATCTGTGGACCACCTATGGCCTACATTACACAGATAGTTCCCAGGGAATCACTATGAAACATGCCAATACCATATCCTCCTTGATGGTCATGTCCGCCTTCCATTATCAACAGTCCACTGGTGGAAAGCCTTTGGTGATCCTGAATTTATCTAAGTTGAATCTTGATCACACCAAGGCCATCAGGGAGAACGATGGAGCCAGCGCTGAGATAGGTACTGTTTACTATTATAAAATGAATCAGCCGTCCGTAATGACCATCCTTGTCAACAAAAGCGTGACATTTATTGATATTGTCGGCGGCATACCCAAAGATTGGTTCAGCCTCCTGGTGGATAGTTCAACACTGCCTGTAACCTACGAAGGAGCCAATACGGCCAATCTCGCCCATCAATTAGGAAAGAACTTCCTTTCTCTCCGTGACATCGGCACTACCAATTATGTGGAAATTGAGGGATTTGAGAAAGGACATGACCGGTTGATGGAAGCAACTAGATCCCTGGGCGCTCCCAAACAAATGCCCGATCCGGTACTCATAGCCAAAGTCCTTCAAGAATTGAATGATCCTCATTCAGCCGTTGCACAATACGTAAGCGAAGTACACAAAAGGGCGAAGGAACCGGAGGCAGACCAGGTGTTGATGGCCATTGAAAAGCTAAGAGCTACGAAGTAAGACCTCACTTGTTCATTGACTTACTCATGCTTTTTTGCTTTTAGCTGTTTGTACCAACCCCTCCAGCCAGTCCTGATGGGCATTCAGCACAGGATTGGGTTTAAGGATGGCCATTTGCCTTGCAGGCTCACCGATTTGAGACTCCTGGGTGAGCACACGAACCCGGCCGCCGGGCAGATCCTCCACTAACCACGCATGCAATGCAGAAGCGTCCTCTTGAGGAATGCCAACGATCCATGCTCTAAAGGACAACCTTGCTGCATTTCCCTGGCTCGGCGGAACGTGCTCTGTTACCTCAGCTTCCGCATGTAGTCCAAAAGTGGTAAAGTGAAAGCGGACTCCTGTAGCCAAGGTTGGGCCTGCACCGCCTTCAAAACCAACCTCTGAGGCATTGTTGTAGTAGGTAGGCCATTGCGTCGCGTCATTGAGGTAAGGCCATACCTCGGCTGATGAGAGGCCAGTAATGATGACCTCGTTGGACACAAAATTGTCCGTTGTACCAGGCAGGTACGCCTGGGGCCAATGAATTTCACTCATATGTTTTTATTTAATTGCTTTAATGAAACGACTGTCTGAAAGCCAAAGGAGAAAGGTTTGTTTTTAACTTAAACAGCTTGCTGAAGGACTGAGGATAAGCAAAACCCAGCTCATATGCGATCTCGCTGACGGACAGATCGGTCGTGGAGAGTTTATCCTTTGCTTTCTCGATTATTTTGTCCTGAATGTATTGTTGGGTGGATTTACTGGTCAACATCTTTAGCAGGCCAGTGAGATAATTGGGGGACACGTTCAATTGGCTGGAAATATATTTTACGGTTGGAATTCCCTTTCGGGTCAAATCCTTGTCCGTGAGGGAAGTCTCCAGGATCTGATCGAGCCGGTCAATGATGGTATGATTACTGATCTTACGCGTGATGAACTGCCTATGATAAAAGCGATCGGCGTAGTTCAACAGGGCTTCGATCAGGGAGATAATAATTTCCTGGCTGAATCTATCGATATTCGTCCGATATTCCTGTTGAATGTTGTGGAGGAGACCAGTGATCAACAATTCTTCCTTTTCCGAAAGGAAAAGTGCTTCCGTGACCGAATAGTCGAAGAATGGGTATTCCCTGATCTTGTGCGCTAGGGATGTATTCCAGAGGAAATCGGGGTGGATCAATAGTACCCATCCCAACAGCTCCACCCCTTCATACCGATCCGGGTCAAAGCCGAATAGCTGACCTGGCGCTATAAAGCTCAACACACCTTCATCGAAATCATATTCCTGCTGCCCGTATTTCATTTTCGTATGAGGGTGGAGGCAGCGCTTTAATCCAATAATGTAGAAGTCGGTTACGAGGGCTTTGGGGCCATCCCAGGGAGGCTCCTTAATAGTGGAAATATCGATCACGCTGTTGAGCGGATGTTCCGGTTTGGGAAGGCCCCTCAGCAAATGGAGTTGACTAACGGATGTAATTCTGAATGGTGGATAATAGACCATAAATACATTCTTTAGTTGTTGGTATACCAGGAGCCGGGGCGCATAATGGTGACGTTTGCGCCCAGGAGCTTGTTCCATTTGTCTTCTGGCTGCTGGGACCGAAGCAGGTGCGCTACCCAGCCACTGAGCACGATGACCCGTTGTACACCCGACCGCTGTATCGCTTGGATATAGTTATCGATATTCCCTGACCAGGCATTCAGGTCCGGCTCCATAAAGTTGAGCGGATTCATGCAATATACCCCGGCTTTCCCGTTAAAAGTGCTTGTAAGGAAGTCAACGTCCCGGATGCTGCCTATGGCAGGGATGGCACCGAGAGATTCGATGGCCCGGCGCTTTTCCGGGTTTGAACTAACGACTGTGACCCCATACCCGCGCTCCACAAGATTGACTGTCAGTGGCTTATTGATGTTTCCCAAAGATCCTGTAACAACAAGATTCATGATTTGCTTTTTATTGCATCAAAGCTCCATAACATGCACCAGAAGTATAAAGCCCAATCAACGATTTTTGTATCCAAATGATGATGATGGGTTCATCGTCCTTACATTTAGCGTCCTATTAGTCGATTTTTATGAGCAGCGCTAACAACCATCAAAATTACCAGGAGGATTTTCTCAAGATTCGACCGCGGCTTTTTGCCCTGGCTTATAAAATGACAAAAAGCGTAGTGGATGCGGAAGATATCATTCAGGAAACCTATCTAGCTATAGGTTCGATGAAAGCAGGCAGTATAAGAAAGCCTGACGCCTATTTGGTGAAGGTGGTGACGAACCGGTGTTTACAAATCTTGGATCAGCGAAAGACGACAAGCTATCCAGGACCAGATCTGCCCGAGCCGCTGGAAGATGGTTTTCTCCCCGAGGCCATTGGCCAGGATTTATCCTATGGCTTACTGTTATTACTGAAGCGTTTAAAGCCTGCTGAACGGGCGGTTTTCATATTGAGAGAATCATTCGATTTCGAATATGACCTGATTGCAGGAATACTGGAGACAAGTCCGGATAATTGCCGGCAAATACTGCACCGAGCTAAAGATCGACTGCGCCAAATGGCACAACCAAGTCCCACTTCGGTGGATCAATTGAGGGAGATCATGCAGCTTTTTCTGGCTGCCGCCACTTCAGGCGACCCAAGCCCCCTGATTGCCCGGCTTCGGGAGGATGTCATCGTCTATTCCGATGGGGGTGGGAAGCGGTTGGCCGCACTCAATCCAATAAGGGGTTCAAGAGCGGCAGCCAATTTTATGATGGGGATTTACAACAAGGGATCGGAAGACGTTTCTCTTTCAGTGGCCCAGATAAACGGTGAAACGGCGGTGGTGTTGCATGACATCAATACCGGTCTTCCTGAGTCTGTGCTGTTTTTCGAATTTGACGAAGCAAAGCTTTCAGCAATCTATATGGTGCGCAACCCGGACAAACTTAAGGGCGTCCAAAATAAGGACCCCCTCGGCCCCATTTTGTAACGCTTCTCGGTAAAAATTTTATTCTCCATTTCTGTCACAAAAGCGCGGTAAATCTATCCTTGTATAAACCGTCAGAGATTAAATTTATGGGAAAAAAACAGGTAGTGGAAAAAACGAGTGCTATCGCTGCTCTCCCCAATGAGGTTTTCAATGTACTCATAGATGTCTGTAAATGGAACCAGTGGACACCGTCCATTACCGACATCTCCATTTTAAACAACGATAGACTTAGGATAGGCACCAAAATAAAGGTGCTGCAACCAAAGCTTGCTCCAGCTATTTGGACCGTTAAGGAAATAGAATTCAATAAACTGCTAACGTGGGAAAAAGCATCATTTGGTCTCAGAATCATTTCCGAACACCTGATCCTAATTGGCTGCAACGAAACAACGGTTGTTCTCCGCATGACCTACCAGGGGCCACTGGCCGCATTGGCATTTATGCTTTTCCATTCCCTTACCGATAGTTATATGACCATGGAAATAAATGGCCTCAAACGCGCATGCGAAAAGATCCATTCAAGTAACAGGCTGTAATATTTACTATTGCATGGGGAACATAAAGGTTTTTCCCCTCTTACGATATTCCCGAATGGAAGTGATCAACCATTTTGAGTAAAAAGCAAACCCATCGTCTTGCCTTCAAATTTACCAGTCCCCCACAAGAGGCTATCTCTGGTTTGATAAAATGGAATCCCATACTCTCCCCTAAGGTATTTCCTAACAGTATCATCGGTTGGGTCATAATAGTCGGAGGCGACGAATTCATTATTAGTGAAAAAGGCATATCTCCCATTGGTATAAAAATCATCCAGGCCACTTCCCCGTTCGCCATTTATGCTTTTAAACCCTTTTGGAAAGGAAATTTGAGCAGATACCCGAGCTCTATTAATGATCAGCATCGCCAATAGGAGTAGCAGAATTTTCAGAAGCATCGCCAATAGTTGAAAAATAAGGGAAAAACTTGGTTTACGGGCTCTAGGTTATCTAATGGTTGTAAATTTTACTGCAAAGCAGAATCGAACCACCTATAGGATTATCACTTATCAAAC
The DNA here is from genome assembly GCA_903970475.1 of Beijerinckiaceae bacterium. Lineage (GTDB taxonomy): Bacteria > Bacteroidota > Bacteroidia > Chitinophagales > Chitinophagaceae > Dinghuibacter. The sequence goes on along the minus strand of CAJCIQ010000123.1, from coordinate 18,309 downwards.
TATTTTAAAATCACAAATTCTACAAGCCGGGTCATACGTATGCTACTAGTTTGCCTTTAGCCGAGTCATTACCTTTGGAAACCCCGCCCAACCGGTTCATTGCGGGTGCAGATGCCATTAGCACCGCAGAGCAGGTCGTAGTCACCCTTCAACAACAGCTCAATGCTTACCGTAAACTATCGAGTTCCCTGGCATATAATAAGGCTTAGATATGGAACCTTTATTAGCCTTACCCATGCCTAAAAGAAACCTTAAAACGCCGATCCGGCGAACCAGGAATAGATACAGGGCTGCAATAATCAAAAAAGAAGATAACGCAATAATACCATATTTAAACCCAATGGAAATTGGCCATTGAACCACGAAATAACCAATCAGTACGATCACAGGCTGATGGAGGATATAAAAAGGAAGAACGGCCTCATTGCCATACTTCAGCTTACTATTCGTATAATTCAGATACCGCGCTGCAAATCCCACGATTGTAAATATCCAACTCAGGCATACCATAGCCCTCAACACCATCCCTATCAGATAAAGTGATGACCCAAAATCAACATGAACGGGATAAACAAAGAAATATAAGTTTACAGAAGTTAAGGCAATACAGGCTGCCAGAAATGCATACCGGCAGGTACTAAAATACTGGATGATTCCCTTCCTTGAACAGGTATAATACCCCAACATAAAAAGGAACAAATGCTCCAGGATATTCCAACCACCCCAAACCCGCATTCCGATGAACCCCCTTGGAATCAACAAACTTCCAGGGAGGGCCAGCAAAAAGATAGCACCGGCCAGGTAAAGCCCAAGGTTAACCTTCAAAGAAGGTCTCCTTTTGATCATTCGGAATAAAGGTAATGTTAATAAGGAAAAAACAAACAATAACAGCAGATACCACAAATGCAGTCCCATCCAGGCAAAATTTCCACCGAAGGCATACCAACCCGAAAAATAATGGGGCATAAAGTTGATGAAGCTACCAGAAAATTGATGATGGGTAAGCCGTTCCAGATAGACCTGATGGGGAGACAAAATAAAGATTCCTAACAGTAAAGGGATCAATATCCGTTTCGTTCGATCTGTTATAAACGCAGCGTTGGATTTGGCACCCAACGCAAACCAGGTACTTGCCCCGGAGATGAAAAAGAACATAGGCATGATCCACTCCACCAACGAAAAAATAAAGAAATTGATAGCCGGGGACAGGGTAGCATTTTTAACATGCCAATCGCTATAATCAAAAAATCGCCCACAATGGAAGAAGAATACCAGCAGAATGGTCCCCACTCTGATCCAGTCAAGATAGTATTGTCTGTTGTTCATGTTTTTTCTTCAAAAGAACACCAGATCCGGACCCTGGGCATAACTGTTTGACCAATGGATGCAAAGTGGTGACGAAGCGCAGCCTTGTCCTAAACCTTCACTTTGCATACGAATATTGCGCAACCGATTGCCTGATGAAAGATTGAACAAGTATTCTATATTTAGCGCTAATAGACCTTTGATGAAAAGATATACGGCCATACTTTGCTTGTTTTTCTCCGCTACTTCCATGGCACAAAAAGCGAAATACTTGTACCAGGATCCCTCCCAGCCAATATCCGTGCGGGTGGAGGACTTACTTAGGCGGATGAGCCTTGAGGAGAAGATAGCCCAGTTAAGGCATATTCATACAGAGGACTATGATGCCGGCGGCCAGCCGGACATGCAACGACTCGAAGGTTTTTCCAAGGGACATAGCTTTGGCTGCATCGAAGGGTTTGGGCTTACATCGGAACAGTACCTCAGGTCGATATACCTGGTGCAGCAATACATGCGGCTACATACCCGTTGGGGTATCCCTGTCATCCCGGTATTGGAAGGCCTGCATGGAACCGTCCAGGACGAATGCACCATATTCCCCCAGGCGGTAGCGTTAGCTAGTACCTTTCGGCCGGAGCTGGTGGAAGAGATGTCGGGTTATATAGCGGAAGAAATGAAGGCCATCGGCGGTAAACAGGTCTTTGCACCCGACCTTGACCTGGCCAGGGAACTCCGTTGGGGACGTGTGGAAGAAACATACGGGGAAGACCCCTACCTGGTTGGCGAAATGGGCGCAGCCTATGTCAGGGGACTTAGGAAATACAACATGATTTGCACCCCCAAACATTTTATCGCGCATGGAACCCCCATCGGAGGCATTAACCTTTCTGCGGTGGAAGGCGGTCTTAAACAACTCTATTCCCTTTACCTACAGCCTTTTGAACGGGTCGTCAGGGACGCCGATCCGCTATCGGTGATGAATTGTTACAGTTCCTACGATGGCGAGCCCATCGCAGGGTCTTCCTTTTTTCTGACGGATCTACTTAGAAAACAATTGAAGTTTAAGGGATATGTTTATTCGGATTGGGGATCGGTTTCGATGCTTTATGATTTTCATCATACGGCAGCAGGTCCCGCAGACGCAGCCCTACAGGCACTTAAGGCGGGTATCGATGTGGAAGCAGCCAGCTCGACCTTTGAAAACCTGGACTCCCTCGTCAGGATCGGGAAGCTGGATGTCCGCTATATAGATAGAGGGGTCAGGAATGTCCTATACACAAAATTCAAATCCGGACTTTTTGACGACCCCTTGCCTGATACAACCCAGGCATTTAAAACGCATATCCATACCCCGGCTTCCATCCGGCTTGCGCGTACCATTAGCGACGAGAGTATTGTTCTGGTAAAAAACGAACAACACACCCTACCCTTGGATGAATCCAAAATCAGCTCCCTGGCCGTGATAGGCCCTAATGCCGACGAACTGGAAGTTGGGGATTACACCTGGAGTACGGGCAATAGCGACGGGATTACGCCCCTTCAGGGACTTAGGAAGCTGGCAGGTGATCACATTGCCATCCACTATGCAAAAGGCTGCGGACTCACGGGTACGGATACATCCGGCTTCCAGGAAGCCATTGCAGCCGCACAAAATAGTTCGGTGGCGGTAGTGTTCGTGGGATCCCGTAGTGCCTCCCTGGCAAAGGAGACCAAAAACCCAACCAGCGGGGAGGGTTATGACCTGGATGACCTGACCCTTCCGGGGGCTCAGGAAGCCCTGGTGGAGGCCATACAGCGGACTGGCAAACCCGTTATCCTGGTACTGGTCACAGGCAGACCGTTTGTGCTGTCCTGGGAGAAAAAAAACCTTCCGGCCATAGTGGTTCAATGGTATGGGGGTGAACAGGAAGGGAACGCGATCGCAGACATGTTATTCGGTCATACAAATCCGTCTGGAAAACTTCCCATTTCTTTTCCTCAAAGTACGGGCAATACACCCACCTATTATAATTACCTGCCTACCGAAAGGGGCTTCTATGGTTCTCCCGGTACGGAAGATCATCCTGGAAGAGACTACGTTTTCGCCAAACCAGGTGCACTTTGGTCCTTTGGATATGGTCTGAGTTATACCCAATTCTCCTTTAGTGACCTGACTTTATCATCCAACAATGTATTGGCTACCGACACCATTAGGGTGAAGGTACACCTGAAAAATACAGGAGACCGGGATGGCGCGGAAGTCGTTCAGGTATATGTCCACGAACGGGTGAGTTCGGTGGAAACCCCTGTACAAGCCCTAAAAGCCTTTAAGAAAGTATTTCTCCATGCTGGTGAAGACCAGGACGTTTACCTATCCTTACCTATCAACCGCCTTTATTTATACAACAAGGAGCTCAAACGGGTCGTCGAACCTGGAGATTTTCAGGTACAGGTAGGCGCTGCCTCCGATGACATCAGGGAGCGCGCGAAAATAAAGGTCTATGCCACTGCTCAGGATCGGTCCCATGCGGCCGCTTCTCAGGCCGGCACTTCGGCCTCCCTTCACTCAGCGGGTCATTCGACGAGCATTAACGAAGGACAAACCATACAGATCACCGGGACCGTTCGGGACATACAGTCCAGCGTATTGTCCGGCGTAACCATACGGGACAAAAGCATTGGAACTACTGCCGTTACAGATGCTGGCGGGGGGTATACCCTTCCTATCAAAACCGGTGATATCCTCATTTTTACCTTAAAGGGATATGCGACCAAAGAGGTGACAGTCGGCAAGAACCAGGTGGTAAATGTGCGGCTGATGCGAGGGGAATAATCGTTTATTTCTATAACTTGGCGCCTCAAGAACATGGATACGAACAAACCCACCCAGCCATTGCTGCAAACAAAGCAACACTTTGAAATACTCGATGGATTAAGGGGCGTTGCCGCTATGTCGGTTGTAACATTTCATTTTATGGAATGGGTAACCTTCGATTACAGTAAGAACTTTATCGGACATGGCTTTTTAGCGGTCGATTTCTTTTTCTGCCTTTCGGGGTTTGTTATCGGATACGCCTATGACGACCGCATCAGCAAAATGGGTGTCCGTTCGTTTTTTACATCCAGAATCATCAGACTGCACCCATTGGTTATCGCAGGATCGGTACTAGGTCTGCTGGCATTTTTGTCGGACCCCTTTGGGGGCAATCCCTTCATGTTCAGCGCGGGTAAAATCATCCTCACATTTATATGTTCGGTTTTGTTGATTCCCTTTCCTGTGATGGCTGACCGTGGATTTAACAATTTCAGTTTCAATGCACCCGCCTGGTCGTTGTTTTGGGAGTATCTTGCCAATATTGTTTATGCTTTTGTGCTTTCTAAGATCAGCCGCCGCATCTTACTGTTGTTAACCATGCTGGGGGCGGTGCTTATTTGCTTTGTAGGCTACCGTGCCGGCAATGTAATGGGTGGTTGGAGCGGCCCTACTTTTTGGGATGGGGGCGCCAGGATATGGTATTCATTTTTAGCAGGATTGCTGATATACCGCTCCAATTGGATAATTAAAAACAAGTTGGGCTTTTTTGGCGTGGCCGTACTGTTGTTCCTGGCCTTCATTATGCCATTCGGTAATTGGAACTGGTTGTCCGAACCTATGGTAGTCTTGTTTTATTTTCCCTTGCTCATAGCATTAGGCGCAGGGGCCAGGTTAACCCCTCACCTAAAAAAGATTTGCGTCTTTTCGGGAAACATCTCCTATCCATTGTACATGACCCATTATGCCGTATTATGGATGTTTGGCCATTATTACCTCGCGCATAAGCCAGAAACTATGAAATTGACTTTCATCATCGTATCTGCGCTGATCCTATTGGTGGGAGCAGCTTATCTGGTTATGATAGGGTACGACATCCCGGTCAGGAATTATTTAAGCAAAAAACGCAAGGAGAGGCTTGCCGCCCGGCATAGTTAACCTCATCATTTTATTTGATCAGAAGTACCTCCGCTAAATAGTAATTCCTCTGGAATTTTCTAAGGGATCAGCATTGCCCACTTCCTCACGAGGCCCTACGCCCGACAAGCCGGCGGACGGATACATTATTGGAGTCAGACAAAGCACGGACCTTACCTACGGTTAAGAAGTTGGACTGCTCCGTTAATGCGCCTGCTCGGCCCCAGGTCATCACCCAACGTTAGAAAGGCATTTGAAATACAGCTTGGTAACGTAACCAGGATTTCACCTAATGTCTTATATTAGTAACCCATGAAGAGATTTCAACTGACTACTTTCCTATGCATTGTTTGTATTCAAGCTACTGTAGGTCAATCCTGGCAAGACACACTTTCCCGCATCGATAAAGCGTTCGCTCAATATCAAGCCACTACTCCTGGCTGCCGGCTTTCCATTTCAAGAAACGGGGTAGTCCTCTTTTCAAAAGCCTGGGGCATGCCAGATCTGGAGCAGAATACCCCGCTTCCTCAGTCTCACCGGTTGGCCCCGGTGCCGGAAGTTCTATACCAATGATGATGTCTTTGATATTATCGTTCACCAAAATCATCTGAACTTTATCCCAGGTGCTGAATCAATGAGCTATTCATACCTGATCAATCACCAAAAGATACGGTCACCGGGATCGAGGTTCCGGAAAGCGAGTTGAAGGATTATATTGGTTTATACAGGAATGAAGGCGATGGTTCGACATTTGACTTAACTGAAGATCAGCTTGGGGGATGCCAGGAATATTGTGTTTAAAAAACAATGACCCTGCTTTATCAATCCTCCCGAAGCCTTTCGTCCGTGTAGGTGATCGTCGTTCTGCCATGGGCCCAGGGTAAACCATGCTCATCCACACTAACGAAGACCATTTTATCGATGGTTAAAATGCTCTTTTTCGTGATCTTATTACGTACCTCACAAGCCAAGGATAGCGAAGTCCGGCCAAAGTGGGTAGCCTTAATCCCCAGCTCGATGATATCTCCCTGCCTGGCTGAGCTGACGAAATTGATTTCTGACATGAATTTGGTAACGCATCGGTTGGTGCCCAACTGTATGATGGCATAGATGGCCGCTTCCTCATCGATCCAGCGTAACAGGCTACCCCCGAATAAGGTGCCATGCGCATTCAGGTCTTCTGGTTTGATCCATTTCCGGGTATAAAAATTCATGAAATTTGATTTGTCTAAGAGATAGCAAATGTCGATATTTTTGCCTCATCTTATAAAACTATCATCATGAATATTGCTTTATGGATTGTCCAGATCATTCTTGCCGCGGCAATGTTTTCGGGCACCTATCTCAAGCTTCTTTTCGACAAAAAGAAATTGCAGACCATGATGCCCTGGTCAGCTGAACACGATGGGTTATTAAAATTCACTGCTGTGGTGGATGGCCTCATCGGGCTAGGCTTGATCTTACCACCTTTGGTACTGGGCACTTACCAATGGGTAGCCTATGCCGCGATCGGACTCATACTGCTTATGATTGCCGCCGCTATATTTCACATCAACAGGGGGGAAGGAAAGCAAATTGTACCGAATATCATTTTTGCCGCTCTGGCATTGTTCGTTGTTTGGGGGAGACGCTGATAGCGATCTACCATACCGCAAATATGCGGCTTATCCTTCCCGTTGCATGCGCTACCTTGGGCGCGGCACTATCTCTGCCAGGGTCAAAAGAAATTACATCCACCCCCAGTCCGGCGATATTCCGTTTTTGCAGCAGGAACGCAAATGTCTTCTGGCAAGAGCGTTGCATCAGGGTCTTGCTCCGCCTTTTTTCGGATATCAATGACTTCAACGGGAACGATCAGGTCTTCTAATGGGATCTCATCTACAGACAACCCCTTTGGATCAAAATGGTTGGGTGCATCAATATGCGTCCCCAGGTGTTCATGGAAAACCAACGCCCTACTAAAAAGTAGGCCCTCCCCTACTAACAATCACAACGACCATTGCACAAGGTGAACCAGCAGATGTGGAAGTAGCCATCTATGCGGCGAAAGCACCCTTTGGTGGCTATAAACAATCAGGCTATGGCCGGGAAAATGGGTATGAAGTTTTGGCATATTATACCCAAACCAAATCGGTTTGGATGGACCTGAATGCTTAAACGTAAGGCGCAAAGGGCATATTTGTCCAAATCAGCCCTTGCAATTGTCTAAAAGGCACAGCCTATGGGCGCTATTGAGACTTTAATTTTGTCTGCATCACTTAATTAATCCTATAAAGTATAAGTCATGCAGCGATTAAAAGACAAAGTAGCCATTATTTACTCAGATGGAACAGTGGGCGCCTCTACCGCCAAAGCCTTTGCAAAGGAAGGCGCCAAGGTTCATATTGCGGGTCGAACCCAAGGAAAATTGGAGCAGATAGCCCAGGATATTAAATCAAATGGTGGGCACGCAGAAATTACCAGGCTTGATTTATTGGACGAGGTGGCTATTGAAAAGCATTTTGCAGAAGTAATTAAGAGAAATGGTAAGGTGGATATTTCCTTCAATGCCATTGGTCTACCCCAAATAGGTATACAGGGAATCGCTTTAGGCGAATTGACGGTTGAGGCCTTTTTGCTTCCTGTTACCACCTACCTGAAATCGCAATTTATCACTTCCAAAGCCTCTGTGAAACAAATGGCCAAACAGGGAGCAGGTGTAATCCTTATGCATACACCCAATGCCAGCCGCATCAGTCCTCCCTTTGTGGGTGGGATGGTTCCCACCTGGGCCGGCATTGAAGGCCTTAGTCGATCCCTTTCCGTTGAGTATGGCGAAAAGGGTGTAAGGACGGTTTGTTTACTGACGACCGGTATTCCGGAAACGCCGCTTATTGATGATGTGTGGGAAATCCATGGCAAAGCCCATGGCATTACCTTCGAACAATTCCATGGAGTAATGGAGGGCGCCACACATAGGAAAAAGCTAACCAGCTTAAAGGAGCTTACGGATGCGGCTATTTTCGCTGCTTCCGATGAAGGCAGCGCTTTGAGCGGCTCCATCTTTAACCTTACCGCAGGAATGATCGTTTATTAACGTAAGTAAATTCTAATTTTTATGGGACAAAAAGTAGTTTTTGTGACCGGCACAAACAGTGGCTTTGGGTGGCTAATAGCTAAAAGTTGCGCCGCATTGGGTCATAAGGTGTACGCTACTATGCGCAATAAAAGCACCAATAATGCCGCTAAATCAGACTTGCTTTCCACTGATGGCCATATTGAAGTCCTGGAAGTAGAACTCACCTCTGCTCCATCTGTAAAAGCAGCGATAGACCTGGTGATTAAAAAAGAAAAAAGGATTGATGTCCTGATCAATAATGCGGGGGTATATGCCACTGGTTTGGCAGAGACATTCACGGAACAGGACTTGGATAAAATATTGGACGTAAACCTGAAAGGCAATTGGAGAACCATTAAAGAAGTGCTACCCCATATGCGTTTGCAGGGGGAAGGGTTGATTATCAATGTGTCCAGTGTGTCTGGACGTTTTTCTACTCCATTTATGAGTATGTACAATACCTCAAAGTTTGCTTTGGAAGGCCTTACGGAAGCCCTCCATTATGAAGTCAGGCCCTTAGGCGTAGATGTTGTATTACTCCAACCAGGCGCCTACCCAACAGAAATTTGGGGTAAAATCATTACAGGATCGGACACACACGTATCTTCAGCTTATGGAGACCTGGCCAAGGTCCCTGAACAAATGGGGGCTGGTGTTATGCAAATGTTCGAAGCATTGAAGCCGAATGCGCAGTCCATTGCCGATGCCGTCATTGGCTTAATGAATGCGCCCAAGGGCAAAAGACCCTTAAGGACGGTAGTAGATGGGGCGACAGGAAGTATTGTTGAGACGGCGAACGCTACGGTAGCCCATCAGTATGCTCATTTCATGACCGCCTTCGGCATGCAAGATCTATTGGTTTAATGCTAAAAATACAACGCAAATGAAAAGCAATAGTTATTCCATCAGCTTTCTGTCTCCGGAAACGCCGGAAAAGATTTTTGGAACCTTAAGCGATGTTCCCCAGTGGTGGTCCGGCATCTACGAGGAGACCATCAAAGGCAAATACGGAAAAGTAGGGGATGAATTTACCTTTAAAGCAGGAGGAGGCGCACACTTTACAAAGCAAAAATTAGCGGAACTTGTACCTGGTGTAAAGATCGTATGGATAGTAGTAGAGAGTAATCTTAGCTTTTTGGACAAGCCAAACGAATGGGAAGGTACAAAGATTGGCTTTTACCTGGCAAAAGAAGGGGATCAAACCAAAGTTACGTTTAGCCATGATGGCCTGGTTCCCGCCATGCAAAGTTATGAAGGGTGTTCCGATGCATGGTCTTTATACATGCAGCACCTGAAGGAAAAATTAAATGCCTGATGCGCCCGAAAATGCGGATGGCTCAAACACCGCATTTTCTTCTATCTCCGCTTTGGATTCGCTCAGGTAAACTTCAGCATCACTCCACCGCATATACATAATATGCTCCACACCCACGAGCACTTTTTTGCCCTCCGGCAGCGCACTCGTACAGACGATCAGGTTTGGCGCCTCCCAGGACCGGTCATCGATGATGAAATCGTAGATATAACCCAATTCCCCATCCGTGCCATGCACATGGAAGCCGGAAACATACCGGGTGCTTCGCAAATGAAGGTCGGCGCCAAGCCATTTTCCCTCTTTAGGCAACCCGGCCACCACCGATTCATATCCCTCCGCATAGAAACCACTATCCCAATACCCCTTCCAGTCATAATGCCCGTATAGTTCTATCTCCTGCTGGCGGGAAACTGGCTTATCCGTATCTATCCCTGGACTATGGCGTATTTGATCCAGTGTTAAATTGACCCGGAAAATACCGGTCAGACCGCAGTCCGCCTGCAAGGCTACCGGTGCGATCAACACTTTGCTGCCAGATATCCAATCATTCGTTTTCAGCACAAGATAACGGACGTTCCATGATTCGTCATCGAAGAAAACGTCCTCCACCTTGCCTGCATCTCCGTCCGTGGCTTCGATCCTTAGGCCAATCAGACTACCAACAGTACGTTCCATATACCCTCGTTTACATGATCCAACATTTTACGACCCGTCACCGATCAACTGGGCTTCTGCCAGCACCTCTTTGCTCAACGTTGCCTTTATGGCCCACTCGATCACCTGCAAACCCATGGCATAAGCCAACACCTCCTGTTCCGGAGCTTTTTCCACTGCTTCCACCACCCTATCAGCATGCATGCCCAATTCCAGGTGAATGGGAAAACTGACCGGCAACAAATCCTCCTTCCCTCCCCTTTCTATAGTCAAATCATATCCTTCCTGGAGGACAAATTTAGTATCCGTAGTCTTTTCAACGGCCTGCAACAAAGCGTAAAGTCGATTCAACAGCAAAGCCGTTAATACTTGTTTATGCCTTGGTCCTTCATTGACAATATGTTCCGTCGCCCATTTATTGAGGTCCGGATTCCTGATCAACAGATCAATCAATGCAGCCGGGTTTCCAGCCAGCGCTACCCCTTCACCCTTAAGGCGGGGCATATCATTATTATCTGGCATAGGTGTCATTTCAAATGCATGTTACTGTCGAAGGTCGTATCCGCTTTTTCCGATTGGGAATAAGCCGGCTCTTCATAGGGCTGGCTGCTTTCGAGCGCCTGTTTCGATAAATTCACCAGGACCTTTGAGGTGGCCCATTGAATCTCCTTAACATGCTCGCAGGCGACCACCACCTTTTTCCCGTTCAGCCAGCTATGCAACTCAATGACCAGGTATTCGATATGCCAGGTTTGGTCATCGAAGATAAAATCCCTTAAATGGCCCAGTTCCCCATCCGTCGTTTCTATGTGATAGCCAGAAACGGCGTGGGTACTGCGCAGGTGAACACCGCCTACGGCCACCTTCACCGGTACCTGGTCCTCGGCCGGTGGAGCGACTATGCCCCAGAGCCCCCCTTCATAAAATCCTGTCCCCCAGTAGGATTGCCAGGGGTAATACTCGTGCAAGGCGATTTCCTGTTGGCGGGAAACCGGGAGATCCGTATCGATATCCGGACTGTTCTTTATCTGCTCTTTGGTAAGATTGACCGGGAAGGTACCCGGCTGGTCCACTCCCTTTCTCAGTGCGACCGGAGAAATGAGGACTTTACGGCCTGACAGCCAATTGCCTGTCTCAACGACCAGGTACACGATGATCCATGCCTGGTCATCGAAATAAAACTCTTCCACTTTTCCCAACTGGCCATCAGTGGCTTCCATTGTATTACCAATGAAAAGACTCAACACGTTTTGCATAAGGATTCCTTTTATTTTATCACTACAATTTCCTCCCATTTCAAGTGGAAATCGTTACATCCATTCACACCTGGTTTATATAATTCACACCCTGCGCACCGGAAGGGCAGGCAGGCCAGAGCCCATAACGGACGGGAATAATACCGTCTTTTTCAACATGTGAATTATATAAAACATTCCTTCAAGTGTGTAAGGTCCAATCTTTAAGCAAGGTCTACATTAGAAGTGCCATAATTGCATGCCCGGTTCCGGAATCCGTCGATACAAACGCCGCACTGGTAGAGTAGCTTTTAACGGGTAGCGACCAAGGCCATGCAAAGGGCCGAAAAAAATATAGGGGACCTGCTGGACGATTTGACCAAACAATACCATCGCCTGCGCCAGAGCTCCATTGATGAAGAACTATATGAGATTACATTTGATACCGTCATCGCCTGAGACCATTACCAATAGAAGAGCGTTTTTCCAGAGGAGCAGCGAAACGGCCGGTTCAACACCTGAAGAACCCCTACGGGAAGAATTATTCACCTCCGACCAATTGGAACGCTTTGCCAAAACGCTGGCGGCCAAACATACCCTGAGCGCAAAACCAGCGAAGGATCATTTACTCAGGCGGTTAGCGGACAATGAGGCCCTTTTAGAGCGTGTGCGAAAATTGCTGAATGATTCCATAGAAAGAAAATATCCCATCACACCGGCCGGAGAATGGCTGATCGATAACTTTTACCTGATAGAGGAACATATCCGCATTGCCAAAACACATTTCCCGAAAACATACAGCGAAGTCCTTCCTCAATTGTCAGCCGGGCCAACAGCGGGCATTACCCGCGTTTATGATCTTGTCTTGCAGATCATTTCACACAGCGATGGGAAACTGGATATGGAAAGCCTGAACCGGTTTATAAAAGCCTATCAAACCGTTACTGACCTGCACCTCGGCGAACTGTGGGCAGTGCCCATTATGCTGCGTCTGGCCCTGATAGAAAATATACGTCGGGTAGCTGCCCGCATGGCGATCGATAAGGTGGATAGAAATCTGGCGGACTATTGGGCTCAAAAAATGATCGCGATGACCGAGAAAGATCCTAAAAACCTGATATTGGTCATAGCCGATATGGCCCGTTCCGAGCCTCCGGTGGTGAGCGCCTTTGTTTCCGAATTGACGCGCCAGCTCAAGGGAAAAGGGCCCGGACTGGCTATGACGCTCAACTGGATAGAAGAACAATTATCAGATAGCGGACTAACCAGCAGCGAACTTGTACATGCGGAAAATAAAAAACAGGCCGCGGACCAGGTGTCCATCAGCAACAGTATCGGTAGCCTGCGTTTGCTCAGCGCCATGGACTGGCGGCATTTTGTGGAGGCCAATAGTGTCGTCGAACAAACATTGCGGTTGGACAATGGAGGCATTTACGGCTTAATGGATTTTCCCACCCGCGACCGCTACCGGCATGCGGTGGAACTGATCGCCAGAAAAAGCCGGTCAAGCGAACAGGATATAGCCACGATCGCTATCGGCCTGACCAAGCAACCTGCTTCAGTCCATAACAGCGATGAACGAATGGCCCACGTTGGCTACTATCTCATTGGGCCGGGTTTGCGCCAAACTCAACGTATGGCAAAAATGCGCTTGTCCATCCCCCAAAGGATACACAATGGATTGGGGAAACACACTTTTGCTCTTTATCTGTCGTTTATACTACTGATATCACTGGCCATAACCGCAGCACTCCTTCAACGAGCGTATTCCGATACGCAAAATAGGTGGGTACTGATCAGTATGGCTTTTCTGATATTGGTTTGCGCCAGTCAATTGTCACTGGCAGTCGTTAATTTTTTGTCTACCATATCGGTGAAGCCGCACTTGCTGCCCCGGATGGATTTCTCAGCGGAGATTCCCGCTGATTGCAGCACTTTGGTGGTCATACCAGCCATGCTGACGCGGACGGAGGCGATACAAGACCTTGTGCAGGCATTGGAGGTCCGGTTCCTGGCAAACCGGAACACCAATCTACATTTCGGACTCCTAACCGACTTCACCGATGCGGCCCAGGAAGCGATTCCTGATGACCAATCCCTTTTGGATACGGTTCAGCAAGGAATAGACGGGTTAAATAAAAAATATCAACCAGGGAAGGGAGGCTCCTTTTTTCTCTTCCACCGGCCCAGGAAATGGAATCCGGCGGAGGGTGTTTGGATGGGCTATGAAAGAAAACGGGGTAAACTCTCCGATCTGAACGCCCTGCTGCGCGGAGATAAGCAAGAACGGTTTTCCGTCATCACCGGAAACCAATCGCTGTTTCCAACCATCAAATACGTCATCACCCTGGATGCAGATACCCAACTGCCCCTGGGATCGGCCAGAAAATTGGTCGGCACGATGGCGCACCCCTTGAACCGTGCGTGGGTTGACAAAAAAAAGAAACGCGTCACCAGGGGTTACGGCATCCTACAGCCCAGGATTAACGTCAGCTTGCCGGATATTACGGGATCTCCCTATACCCGGATGCATGGCAATGAGCCGGGCATCGATCCCTATACCCGCTCCTCTTCAGACGTTTACCAGGATCTTTTCGCCGAGGGTTCCTACATCGGTAAGGGGATTTATGACGTGGACGTCTTTCAACAAGTGCTGGACGGACAATTTTCAGAAAACCGCATCCTCAGTCATGACCTCCTGGAAGGTTGTTATATCCGATCAGGATTGGTGAGCGATGTTCAATTGTTTGAGAAATATCCTGCCACCTACGCCGACGATATGAACATGCGCCTGCGCTGGACCCGGGGCGACTGGCAGATTTTCTCCTTTTTTTTACCCATCATTCCCGCGGCAGGCAACAAATGGCAAAAGAACCCCATGTCCGGCCTGTCCCGCTGGAAAATATTTGACAATCTAAGGCAGAGCCTCGTTCCGATTGCGCTTACTGTACTATTGTTGCTCGGCTGGCTGGCCTTGCCATCCTCCCTGTTCTGGACCATCACCGTCTCCACGATCATTGTTTTCCCTATTATCATCCACTCCCTTTGGGACACGATCCGAAAACCGAAGGATGTCGTTCTTGAACATCACCTTAGAAATTCTGTACGTAATGCCGGGGATATTGCCGTAAAAACCTTGTTCATGCTGATCTGCCTCCCCTTTCAGGCATGGTCAAACACTGTTGCCATTGCCCGCACCGTATGGAGGATGCTGATCACCCACAAACATCTTTTGCAGTGGAATCCGTCTGCGCACACGAAAATAAATACGAGAAATGGTTTATCTGACTCCTATGCCTTCATGTGGCCCCAAACCGTTCTTGCCGCTGTACTCTTTATCGTCATCTTAGTTTACTTCCCTATGAAATCACCTATAGCGGGCCCCATCGTTCTGCTATGGCTGCTTGCTCCCTGGATCACCTGGCTGATAAGCCGGCCCCGTAGAGAACAGTCCGTTAACCTAACGACTGAACAGCGTGTCTTCCTGCAAAAAATGGCCCGGAAGACCTGGAGCTTTTTCGAACAGTTCGCTGTAGCAGAAGAGAACTGGCTACCTCCTGATAATTTCCAGGAACAACCCATGGAACAAATCGCCCACCGTACTTCTCCGACCAATATCGGGCTCTCCTTACTGGCCAATGTAGCGGCGGCAGGCTTGGGTTACCTGACTACCCGACAGTTGGTGGAAAGGACGGCCCGTACCCTTGCTACCATTGAAAAAATGGAGCGATACAAAGGGCATTTCTACAATTGGTATGACACCCAGACCTTAGGTCCGTTATTTCCGAAATATATCTCCACCGTGGACAGCGGTAACCTGGCGGGCCACCTCCTGGTATTGAAACAAGGATTGCTTGCTATCCCTCATCAGCCCATTTCCTACCTAACCCTTTTCAAGGGTTTGCGCGATACTCGCTGGGTACTTGCCGATACCTTGAACAAACAAGAAACCAGCCTGCTGGAAGATTTTACCTCAACGCTGGACCTGGCCTGTAAAAATGTTTCCATAGATCGGGAAGAAGCGGGCAAATACCAGGATCTATTGTCCAAACAGTTTGCTGTCGCCATGGCACAACTACCTGCCGATCCTGCGAGCGAGACCTTTCGGTGGATGCAAATGCTTGCAGCGCAGTTGCAGCATCTGGCCGATGAGGCTTCCTTTTTTTCGACTGGAGACATCTTGGAAATAGAAAGACTTGCGGATCGCTGTGATGCGCTGGCGGACATGCAATGGGATTTCCTCTATAATACATCAAGTCATCTGTTCACCATTGGCTACAATGTCCAGGAGCATCAGGCGGATGCCAGTTCCTATGACCTGCTGGCCTCTGAAGTGCGGTTGTGCGTTTTTACCTGTATCGCCCAGGGAAAACTACCCGAGGAAAGCTGGTTTGCGCTGGGGCGCCTGCTGACCAATGTCGATGGAAACACGATCCTGCTTTCCTGGAGCGGTTCCATGTTTGAGTACTTGATGCCCTTGCTGGTCATGCCGACTTATGAAAACACCTTGTTGGACCAGTCCTGTAAATCCGCCGTAGCCTGGCAGATCGCTTACGGGAAAAAGACCAACAAGCCCTGGGGGATCTCCGAATCCGGTTACAATACGCTGAACGCAAATGCCAATTACCAGTACCGCGCCTTTGGCGCTCCCGGTCTGGGACTGAAACGTGGATTGGAAGAAGACTCGGTGATTGCGCCGTACGCTGCTGCCTTGGCCTTGATGGTGACCCCTGAGAAGGCCTGCAACAACCTTGAACGCTTGGGTAAGAAAGGACTGGAAGCCCGTTATGGATTTTATGAATCCATTGACTATACGCCCTCCCGCCTGCAACGCGGACAAACCAGCGCCATTGTATATTCCTTCATGGCCCATCACCATGGGATGAGCCTGCTGTCGCTGGTTTACCTTTTACTGGACAAACCGATGCAAAAACTATTTGAGGCGGAACCGCAGTTCAAGGCTACCCTTTTATTATTGCAGGAGCGAATTCCCCGGGAGACCACCTACTTCCGGCACACGACGGACATCGCAGATGTCAATTATGCCGCCGGCAGCGCGGAAACAAGGATCATCAATACCCCGGATACGCCTTCACCCGAGGTTCAATTACTGTCCAATGGCCACTACCATGTCATGGTGACCAACGCAGGCGGCGGCTACAGCATCTGGAAAGACTTGGCTGTTACCCGATGGCAGGAGGATGGTACGTGCGACAACCGGGGTTCATTCTGCTATATCCGTGATCTGGAAGACCGTACGTACTGGTCTAATACCCATCAGCCGGCGCTTAAGAAAGCCACCTCCTATGAAGCGGCCTTCTCGCAAGGAAGGGCCGACTTCCGAACGTGCAATAACGATATAGAAACACATACGGAGATCGTGGTCTCCCCCGAAGACAATATAGAAATGAGAAGGCTCCGCATCACCAACTGTTCCAGCACAAACCGGATCCTTGAGGTCACCAGCTATGCGGAGGTAGTGCTGGCCCCCGCCGCTTCGGACCTGATGCAGCCGGCCTTCAGCAACCTCTTCGTGCAAACGGAGATCATCCATCCCCAGAATGCCATCCTTTGTACGCGGAGACCACGTTCTTCGGACGAAAAATCACCTTGGCTGTTCCATTTGATGACGATCGAAGGCAAATCCACCGAAGAGATATCCTACGAGACCGACAGGATGGCCTTCATTGGGCGTGGCAATACGCTGGTAAATCCGCTGGCGATGCACCAGCCTGGACCGCTGTCTGGTAGTCAGGGTTCCGTTTTAGATCCCATCGTCGCCATCCGCTCTAAGATCACCCTTGCTCCTGAGGAAATGATTACCATTGATATAGTGACGGGAATCGCCGGGACGAAAGGCGACTGCCAGGACCTGATCAATAAATACCAAGACAACAAGCCGCACAAAGACCGCGTATTTGAAATGGCCTGGACGCACAGCCAGGTCTTGCTCCGGCAGATCAATGCCTCCGAAGCCGACGCCCAGTTATATGGCCGCCTGGCCGGATCGATTTTATTTGCGAATGCCTTCTTTCGGGCGGATCCTGCCATCCTGATCAGCAACCACCGCGGACAATCGGGACTATGGGGCTATTCCATTTCAGGGGACCTACCCATCGTTCTGCTGAAAATAGAGCATCAGGCCAACAGGCAATTGGTTCAACAATTGATCCAGGCACACACCTACTGGCGACTAAAGGGGATCTCCGTAGACCTGGTGATCTGGAACGAAGAACACAACGGCTACCGGCAGGTTTTCCAAAACGACATTCTGGCCATGGTCCCCGGTGACATGAGGGACCAGCCCGGAGGCATTTTCGTAAGGGCTTTGGAACAGATCTCCAGCGAGGATCGCCTATTATTTCAAACAGTCGCCCGGATCATCATTTCCGACACCGGAGGCACACTGGCAGAGCATATCAATCGTACACAATTATCAAAGACTGTCATTCCCCAGATCGATCCTTCCCATACCTATGATCCCACTGAAGCGGGTATCGATGCGCCGGATGACCTGACCTTCTTCAATGGTCTGGGCGGCTTTACCTCAGATGGTAGCGCGTATGTTATTATTACGGATGACAACAACAAGACACCTGCCCCCTGGGTCAATGTGATAGCCAACCCCTGCTTCGGCACGGTGATCTCTGAAAGCGGCACGGCCTATACCTGGACTGAGAATGCCCACGAACTGCGGCTTACCCCCTGGAACAATGACCCCGTAAGCGATACCGGCGGCGAAGCCTTCTACCTGGGAGATGAAGAGACGGCTCAT